>CACZIY010000037.1 GCA_902781345.1 Oscillospiraceae bacterium
GGCTGGTTGCCTGCAATCGGCGACAAACCTTATTTGCTTAATATTTTAGTAGTTTTAGCTATTACAATTGTTATGTTTATCTACTTAAAATACAGCAAACACGGTTATGAAATTTCGGTAGTTGGTGAAAGTGAAAATACCGCAAAATATATCGGTATCAATGTTAAAAAGGTAATTATCAGAACAATGATTGTTTCGGGTGCTGTTTGCGGTATTGCAGGTCTTTTATTGGTAGGCGGTACCGACCACACAATCACTCGTGAAACTGCGGGCGGTCGAGGCTTTACCGCAATTATGGTTTCGTGGCTTGCAAAATTTAATCCGATTTATATGATTTTAACTTCATTTTTAATTGTGTTCTTGCAAAAGGGTGCAATTGAAATTTCGACAAAATTCTCCTTGAACGACTCGTTCTCGGAAATTATTACAGGTATAATTATTTTCTTTATAATCGGCAGCGAATTCTTTATTAATTACAAAATAAAGAAAAGAGAGTCAGTTAAGGAGGTAAGCGAATAATGATAGTTGCATTTATTCAAAGAGCAGTTATGCAGGGTATTCCGCTTCTTTTCGGCTCAACAGGTGAAATTTTAACTGAAAAATCAGGTAACTTGAACCTCGGTATTCCGGGTATTATGTATGTCGGCGGTATTTCTGGCGTTATCGGTGCATTTGTTTATGAAAGAAGTGCCGGCAGTGCTTTAAATCCGTTTTTGGCGGTATTTATTCCGCTTATGTGTTCGATTTTAGGCTCGCTTTTAATGGGACTTATTTACTGTTTCTTAACCGTTTCGTTGCGTGCAAATCAAAATGTTACAGGTCTTGCACTTACAACCTTTGGTGTAGGTATCGGCAACTTTTTCGGCGGCTCGCTTATTAAGATTACGGGTAGTGATTTGCCTTCGATTAACCTTACAAAAACAAGTGGTTTTTTCAAAACATCACTTCCTTTTGCTGATAATTTAGGCTGGTTTGGAAAAATCTTTTTATCTTATAGTTTCTTAGCCTACACTGCTATAATTTTAGCGTTGGTTTCATCGCATTTTCTTAATAAAACCAAGCGTGGTCTTAACCTTCGTTCAGTCGGCGAAAGCCCTGCAACCGCAGACGCTGCAGGTATTAATGTAAACCGCTATAAATATGTTTCAACCTGTATCGGCAGTATTATTGCTGGTCTTGGCGGTCTTTACTATATAATGGATTACGCTGACGGCGTATGGTCAAACAACGGCTTCGGCGACAGAGGTTGGCTTGCTGTAGCACTTGTAATTTTCTCAATCTGGAAGCCTAATTTCAGTATTTTAGGTTCAATTTTATTTGGTGGTTTGCTTATTGTTCACAACTACATTCCAGGTCTTGGCGTAAGCACACAGGAGATTTTCCAGATGCTTCCTTATGTTGTAACAATCGTTGTGCTTGTGTTCACAAGTATGCGTAAAAAGCGTGAGCATCAACCTCCAGCATCTTTAGGACTTTCATATTTTAGAGAAGAAAGATAATTTTTTCGGGCGGTTTTATACCGCCCTTTTTGAAAAAGAGGTTTTTGAATGAAAAATAACGGTCAAATGTCTGAAAATTATGTTGTCGGCATAATGTTAGCACTTGCAGGCGGATTTTTAGACGCTTATACTTACATTGTAAGAGGCGGCGTTTTCGCTAATGCTCAAACGGGTAACATTGTATTGCTCGGCATCAACCTTGCAAAAGGCAATATTTCAAAGGTTTTGCTTTATTTAGTGCCGATTTTAGCGTTTACACTCGGAATTTTTATTTCGGAAATTGTAAAGTCAAAGCTAAAACAAAGCACTAAAATTCATTGGCGACAAATTATTGTGCTCTTTGAAGTGATTATGCTTTTTTGTATAACCTTTGTGCCAAAAAATCATAGCTACGATATAATTGTTAACACAGTTATTTCGCTTGTTTGCTCGTTGCAGGTTGAATCTTTCAGAAAAATCAAAGGTCATGCTGTTGCAACTACAATGTGTACAGGCAATTTGCGAAGCGGAACAGAAGCGCTTTATCTTGGAATAATCAATAAAGATAAATCGAGAATTTTTAAATGTATTAACAATTACGGAATAATTTTGTTCTTTATTTTCGGTGCCTTAATCGGTACTTTGCTTACAAATTACTATTCAACCTACAGTCTGTTCTTCGTATGTGCGTTGTTAATTGTACCGCTTATTATGATGTTTAAATCTGAAGATGAATAAAAAAAGCCACTCGCTTTTGCGAGTGGTTTTTAAGTTTTATATACAATAGAAAAGTACAAAGAAATAATGCGTTATGCTTCCGAAAAGCACGAAAAAATGCCAGATAAAATGCATATATTTTTTATTTGAACGATAAAAAATTACGCCGACAGTGTAAAAAACTCCGCCTAAAATTAGTAAAACAAGTCCTGTAATTCCGCCTTTACTGTAAACCGCTTTTACAACAGGGTAAATTGTGATAAGTACCAGCCAACCCATAATAATATAAAGCGCTTGTGAAACCTTATCAAACTTTTCAAGATTTATTGAATTCAATACAATTCCGACAACTGCACAGGTAACATTTACACCAAAAAGCGTCCAGCCAATCCAATTTCGCAAAAGCGAAAGCGAAACAGGAATATATGTACCCAAAATCAACATAAATATCGAGCAATGGTCGAAAACTCTGAAAACCTTTTTCGCCACCTTGTTAGTAATCGAGTGGTAAAGCGTTGAGTTGGTATATAAAATAATCAGCGTTGCACCGTAAAGTGCCGAGCTTACAACCGCAATTGCGTCAGAATAAATTGCCGCAAAAGCAATTAAAACCGCAGTACCTGCTATCGCCAAAAGCGAGCCTACACCGTGCGAAACCGCATTTGCAATTTCCTCGCCCAAGGTTTGTATTCTTTTTTTAGTTTTAGACAATTTTCTTCACCTTTTTATTTTAAATATTCAAAAATTAAGTCGGCTACCGCCTTAATATCATCTAAATACACCGTTTCAATCGGGGTGTGCATATATTTTAGAGGAATAGAAAGCAAGGCGCATTTTACACCGCTTTCGGTTATGTTTATAACATCAGCATCGGTTGAGGTTAAACCGCTCATTGCTTCAAATTGATAAGCAATTTTCTTTTCCTTAGCCTTTTCTTCAAGCGCTGAACGCATACCTTTGTCAAGTATTGGCGAAACACCTATCATAGCGCCTTTTTCACATTCGCCACAATCCCCTGCTTTACAGCCGAATGAACGACCAAACGAAACATCAACCGCAATCGCTTCGTCAATTTGCTTGCCAAATGCACCGATTTTTGCGCCTCGGTTGCCTAATTCTTCGCCCGAAGCGAGCAAAATTATAACATTGTTTTTCGGCTTTCCATTTTGCTTTAATTTTTTAGCAACTTCAATTAAAGCAACACAGCCGCTTCTGTCATCAATAGATTTTGCGGTAAAATAGCCATTTTGCAAATCTTTCGCCTTAATATCAAAAGTAGCGAAATCGCCGACTGAAACAAAGTCGCCGACATTTTCAAGCCCTGTATCAACCAAAATTTCATCTAATTTCGAAAATTCCTTTTGCTTATCTTTTGCTAAATGAGGCGGTGTTGAAGTGAAAACGCCCTTAATATCCTTTTTACCGTGAATAACCACAGCGCAAGCAGACAAGGTGCGAACATCAATTCCGCCAACTGCCGAAAGGCGTAAAAAACCGCCCTCCAACACATTAGTAACGCAAAAGCCGATTTCATCAATATGCGCTTCTATCATAATATTTTTATCATTTTCGCCTTTGATATAGCCGAAAACACTACCCGAAATATCGGTTTTAATTTCATCTACATAAGGCTCTAACATTTGCTTTGCAATGTCGGCAGCGTAAGTTTCGCTGCCTAAAAAGTAAGAATTGCAAAGCTTTTCAAGATTTTCTCTCATTATTTTAAATCCTTTACTACCTGTTTAAAGTGTCTGCCTCTTTCTTCAAAATCCTTGTATTTATCGAAGCTTGCCGAAGCAGGAGAAAGCGAAACAACATCGCCCGAAACAGCATTTTCACGAGCAACTGCTACCGCTTCTTCAAGTGTATTTGTATCAATAATTTTAATTTCTTTTTCGTTGTAGGTTTCGTCCTCAACAACAGCTTTTTTGATTTTTTCGGCGGTTTCGCCAAGCAAAATCAACACTTTAACATATTTGTTAATAGCACCCGAAAGTGTAGTATAATCAAGCTGTTTATCAGAACCGCCTGCGATAATTATTACCTTTTTACCAAAGGCTTTAAGCCCTGCGGTAACGCTTGCTGGCGAAGTTGCGATTGAGTCGTTGTAATAGCGAACACCGTCTAACTCTCTGACAAATTCAATTCGGTGTTCAACACCGCCAAACTCATTTGCAACACTTTTGAAACATTCATTATCAACATCACCGTGCAAAATTGCAATAGCGGTTAAATAGTTTTCAACATTGTGAAGTCCTGGTATTTTAATTTCATCTTTATGAACTATTTTTTCTTCTTTGCCGTTTTCCTTATAGCACAAATAACCGTCATCTGAAAGAAAAGCACCGCTTTCCAACTTTTCCTTGCGTGAAAAATAAACAAGTTTTCCTCTAACAAAGTGTGAAAGTTTTCTAGTTTCTTCGTTATCAAAATTCAAAACCGCTTTTGAAAAAGCATTTTGATGAGCCAGAATATTAATCTTTGCACCGATATATTCCGCCATATCCTTGTGAACATTCATATGGTCCTCAAAAATGTTGGTAACCGCCGCAACATCAGGCGATTTTCTCATAGAAATCAACTGAAAAGACGAAAGCTCAACAACCGCAACATCATTTTCAGTAATATTTTCAATTTGTGGCAAAAGCGGTGTGCCGATATTTCCGCCTAAAAATACTTTTTTGCCTGCTTTTTCAAGCGTTTTTGCAACAATTGTGGTAGTGGTGGTTTTTCCGTCTGTACCTGTAATTGCGTAGATTTTGCAAGGGCAAATATCAAAAAACACTTCCATTTCCGAAGTAACAACAACGCCTTTTTTGATAAAGTCTTGCAAAACAGGCTGGTTAAAATACATTCCTGGTGTTCTGAAAAGTATATCAATATCAAGATTTTCAAGATAATCTTCGCCAAATTTAAGGTGCGCTCCTGTTTTTTCAACCGACTCTAAAACATCGCTTGAAAAAGCGGATTTTTCTTTTCTATCACAAACTAAAACGCTTGCACCATATTTGGTAAAAAGCGAAACTAACGGTAGATTTGACCTGCCGATACCGCAAAAAGCGATTTTCTTACCTTTCATACTATTTAAGAATTTTTCAACTCTTTTATCCATAAAACCTTGCCCCTTTTTTGATTTCTTTTCTTATTATACTTTGAAAGAAAACAAATATCAACCTAATATTTAATATTTTTGCATTATTCTTTGGATTTTTTTCAAAAAAATAATTGACAACTTTTTCTAATAATGCTATAATTTATGGTAATAATACATATAGTATTAGTCGATGAACTTCATTTGTTTTGTGAAAAACAATGAAAATATATTTTTTAAAAAGAGGTAATAACAATGAAAAAAGTAATTAAACTCTTATGTCTTGTGCTTTGCGTGGCAATGGTTGCTACTTGCCTTGTTTCTTGCGGCGACAAAAAAGAAGCAGCTGCTTCAAACACAATCGTAATCGGTTCAACAGGCCCACTTACAGGCGACGCTGCTGTTTACGGTATTGCTGTTAAAAACGCTGCCGAGCTTGCTGTTAAAGACATAAACGCTTCAGGTCTTTTAGGCGACCTCAAACTCGAATTCAAAATGGAAGACGATGTTGCTGACCCTGAAAAAGCTCCTGCTGCTTACAACAAACTTAAAGACGAAGGTATGAAAATTTTTGCTGGTACAGTTACAACAGGCGCTTGCCTTGCTATAACTGAAACAACAAAGCAAGATAACATTTTCCAAATCACTCCATCTGCTTCAGGTGCTGATGTTATCAAAAACGACAACTGCTTCCAAGTTTGCTTTACTGACCCTAACCAAGGTATCAAATCAGCTGACTACATCGCAGCTAACAAGCTTGCTAAAAAAGTTGCTGTAATTTATGATAGCTCTGACGCTTATTCATCAGGTATTTTCAATACTTTCAAAGGTGAATGTGGTAAAAAAGGTTTGGACTTAGTTTCTGAAAAATCTTTCACAAAAGATAACAAAACTGACTTCTCAGCTCAGATTAATGACGCTAAATCAAAAGGCGCTGAGCTCGTATTCTTACCTATCTATTATTCAGAGGCTGCTCAAATCCTCAAACAATCAAAAGATGCTGGTTTCTCACCTAAATTCTTTGGTTGCGACGGTTTAGACGGTATTTTGGGTATTGATAACTTTGATAAATCACTCGCTGAAGGCGTTATGCTCTTAACTCCTTTCGCAGCTGATGCTAAAGACGACGCTACACAAAAATTTGTTAAAGATTACAAAGCTGCTTACAAAGAAGTTCCTAACCAATTCGCTGCTGATATGTACGATGGTATCAACGCTGTTGCTCAAGCAATCAAAGCTGGTAAAGTAACTGCTGATATGGACGCTTCTGCTATTTGCGAAGTTCTCAAAAAACAAATTACATCTATCTCTTATGATGGTTTAACAGGTGCTGGCATGACATGGAAAGCTTCAGGTGAAGTTAACAAACAACCTAAAGCTGTTCAAATTAAAGACGGCGCTTATGTTTCAATGGACTAATTTGTTAAAAAATTAATCTATAAATATTCTGACTCTCAAAGTCGAAAATTTCGGCTTTGAGAGTTTTTTTGTTGTTTGTTCAATACAACACCTAATCCGAGTTTTGTTTCACAAACCCACATTCTCCGTTGGGGCGAAGGCTTTAATTGCCCTCATCCGTCAAGCGTACCGCTTGCCACCTTCCCCCAAGGGAAGGCTTTTTTAGTTAGTGCAAGATTTAAAGTTTTATTGTAGGAGACGGCATCCTTGACGTCCCGAAAAAGTCTGTTAAACCACCCTTTAGTCGCCAAAAGGCGACAGTTTCCCTCAAGGGACACCTCAATATGTTATTGCAAAACTTAGAATAACATTAAACTTAAAACCTGAGGCAACAAAAAACCAAATGCTTTATAAAACATTTTGCCGAAGAGTGTGCCAGCGGTGGCTCACCGTGCCGTCCCCTTTGGGGAAGGTGTCATCGTTAGATGACGGAAGGGGGAAAAAGCCGTCCTATGTTTTGGGAGGGGGACCGCTTGCGGTGGAAGGGTTACCAATTTGTAATGAAAAATAAGGTCGGTTATTCACGCTTCTTGCAATATGTTTTGTATAAAAAGCAAAAATATGCTTATTTTTAGGCTAAATAAAGTATTTTTTTGTTGTATTTACAAAGAATTTATGGTATAATAGTTAATAATTTATTTTTTTAAGAGGTGGAAATTAAAGTGGGCTTTTTAACAAACCTGATTAACGGAATAAGCCTTGGAAGTATTTATGCTGTTATAGCGCTTGGTTATACTATGGTATATGGTATTGCAAAAATGCTTAACTTCGCACACGGCGATATTATTATGGTCGGAGGATATGTTGCATTCATTTCTATGATTGAACTTGGTCTCCCGCCATTTGTTGCTGTTATTATGTCTATGCTTATTTGTACAATACTCGGTATCACCATTGAAAAAGTGGCTTACAAGCCGCTTCGTTCAGCAACACCGCTTGCAGTTTTGATTACTGCTATCGGCGTAAGTTATTTCTTGCAAAATTCGGCATTGCTTATTTTTGGTTCAAGTCCGAAAATGTTTACATCTGTTGTAGATATTCCTTCATTAAAGCTTTTAGACGGTAAGCTTGAAATTTCTGGTGTAACAATGGTTACAATTATTACTTCAATAGTAATAGTTGTATCTCTCTCACTTTTTGTTAATAAAACAAAACCTGGCAGAGCAATGATTGCAGTTTCTGAAGATAAAGGCGCTGCTCAGCTTATGGGCGTTAATGTAAACGGCACTATTGCTTTAACCTTTGCAATAGGCTCAGCTTTGGCTGCTGTTGCAGGCGTGCTTTTGTGTTCAAAGTATCCTAACCTTGTTCCTACCACAGGTGCTATGCCTGGTATTAAAGCTTTCGTTGCGGCAGTATTTGGCGGTATCGGCTCAATTCCTGGCGCTATGATTGGCGGTATTTTAATCGGCGTTATCGAAATTTTTGGTAAAGCTTATATTTCCGCTCAATTGGCTGACGCAATTGTATTTACAGTATTAATTCTTGTTTTGCTTGTTAAACCTACTGGTATTTTAGGCAAAAAAGTTAATGAAAAGGTTTAAGGCGGTGATAGAATTATGAAGTTACAATTATTAAGAAAAGACTCAACTAAAGATTATATCACCTATGGTCTTGTTATTGTTGCATTTATAATCGTTCAGGCTTTAAGAGTTAGCGGTGGCATTTCTTTTATGCTTGAAGGCTTATTAGTTCCGACTTGTGCTTACATTATTCTTGCGGTTTCGCTTAATATCACAGTCGGTATTTTGGGCGAGCTTTCACTCGGTCAAGCTGGCTTTATGGCTATTGGTGCTTATTCGAGTGCTTTGTTCTCAATTTCAACACAAGAATCTATTCCTGAAGTTTGGATAAGATTTCCACTTGCTTTATTAATCGGCGGTGTTTTAGCTGCTGTTTTCGGCGTGCTTATCGGTATTCCTGTACTTCGCTTAAAGGGCGACTATTTGGCTATCGTAACACTCGCTTTTGGTGAAATTATTAAAAACATTCTTTCATCAACATATTTTGGTTATGACAGCAAGGGTTTACATTTTTCTATTATTTCGCAAAGCGAATTAGGCTTAGAGCCTGACGGAAAAACACTTATTAACGGACCGCTTGGTCTTAACGGCACACCACACGACTCAAACTTCATTATTGGTTTTGTTCTTATAATGATTACGCTTGTTATTACACTTAACTTTATTCGCTCAAGAACAGGTAGAGCGGTAATGTCTATTCGTGATAATCGTATAGCCGCTGAATCGGTTGGTATTAACATTACAAAATACAAGCTTATCGCTTTTGCCTTAACTGCATTTTTAGCAGGTATCGGCGGTGCGCTTTATTCGCACAATTTCGCAACACTTCAAGCGGTTAAGTTTGACTATAACACTTCTATTTTGATTTTGGTATTTGTTGTGCTTGGCGGTATCGGTAATATTCGTGGCTCAATCATTGCAGCAACAATTCTTTTCTTGTTGCCTGAGGTGCTTCGTAGCCTTTCTGATTATCGTATGCTTTTCTACGCAATAATTCTTATTGTTATGATGATTTTCGGCAACAACCCAACAATTAAAACTTACAGAGAAAAATTTGCAATGTCAACAAAATCGGCATTCAGAACTGTTTTCCCGAAAAAAGAAAAAAAGGAGGCTGAGTAAAAATGGCTATGTTAGAAGTTAAAAATCTCGGTATCTCCTTTGGCGGTCTTAGAGCGGTTGATAAACTTGATATGGTAATTGAAAAAGGCGACCTTTACGGACTTATCGGTCCTAACGGTGCTGGCAAAACTACTGTTTTCAATATGTTGACAGGCGTTTACAAGCCAACTGACGGCGAAATTTTGCTTGACGGTGATAATATTACAGGAAAATCAACTGTTTCTATTAACAAAGCAGGCATTGCCCGTACTTTTCAAAATATCAGACTTTTTAAAGACCTTTCGGTAATTGATAATATTAAAGTTGGTCTTCACAATCAATATAAGTATTCAACATTTACTTCGATTTTAAGACTTCCAAATTATTTCAAAAGCGAAAAGAAATATACTAAAAAAGCTATGGAGCTTTTGAAAGTGTTTGATTTAGAGGAATTTGCTGATATCAAGGCTGATAATTTGCCTTACGGTCAGCAAAGAAAGCTTGAAATTGCTCGTGCTCTTGCAACAAATCCAAAGCTTTTATTGCTTGACGAGCCTGCTGCAGGTATGAACCCTAACGAAACACAAGAGCTTATGAAAACAATACGCTTCGTGCGTGATAAATTTGATATGACAATTTTGTTAATTGAACATGATATGCGATTGGTCGCAGGTATTTGCGAGAAATTGACAGTGCTTAACTTTGGTACTGAGCTCGCTCACGGTGCACCTGAAGAAGTGCTTAAAAATCCTGAAGTTATTACAGCATATCTTGGAGATTAAAGAAAGGAAACTAAACTTATGGCATTACTTGAAGTTAAAGACTTGGAAGTTTATTACGGTATGATTAATGCTTTAAAGGGTGTTTCCTTTGAAGTTAACGAGGGCGAAATTGTATCATTAATCGGTGCAAATGGTGCTGGTAAAACTACAATTTTGCACACCGTAACAGGACTTATTTCTGCAAAAAGCGGTTCGATTATTTATGACGGAAAGGATATTACAAAGGTTCCGCCTCATAAAATAGTTTATATGGGTATGGCTCACGTGCCTGAGGGCAGACGAGTTTTTCAACAATTATCGGTTTATGATAACTTAAAACTCGGTGCATATTCCAGAAAAAACAAGGCTGAAATCGCTAAATCCTTGGAGCGAGTTTATAAGCATTTCCCTCGATTAAAAGAGAGAAAAAATCAGGTTGCTGGTACACTTTCGGGTGGTGAGCAACAAATGCTCGCAATGGGCAGAGCTATGATGTCAGACCCTAAAATCATAGTTATGGACGAGCCTTCAATGGGTCTTTCACCGCTTTTGGTTAAAGAGGTGTTTAGCATTATTAAGGCTATGCACGAAAGCGGAATTACAGTTTTATTGGTTGAGCAAAACGCTAAAATGGCGCTTTCAATTGCTGATAGAGCTTATGTTTTGGAAACAGGTAATATTACTCTTTCGGGAACTGGTAAAGAGCTTTCTGAAAGTGAAGATATTAAAAAAGCGTATCTTGGCGGTTAAAATTTAACTGCAAATACAAAAAACGGAGGAGTTTTTGATGGACGACGGTCCGGCGAACATTTATAATGAAAATATCGGAGGTAAAATAATATGCTTCTGATAAAAATTTTAATTCTTGTGCTGATTTTGCTGACTTACACCTTAGTTAACGCATTTTTGGTGGCTATCGGTCAGTTGAGCGAGTCGGCAACTGAGGAAAAAGCACAAAAAGGCGACAAGGGTGCTAAAAGAATATTAAAGTATATTCAAAATGAAAAAAGCGAAATTGACAGAGTTGAAGCGACAAAATCCTTATGCGCTTTTGCTTTTGCAGGATTTTCTGTATTAAGCTTTGCTACTGATTTGCGAATTGGTCTTTGCAGACTTTTTGAAGCTAATGAATACTTTGCAATTGCCGCTTTAAATGTTTTGGGTGCTGTAATTATTCTCGCTGTCGCAGCGGTTATTTTGTACATTTTCGGCGAAATGATTGCTAAAATTTTAGGTCTTACACATTCTGAAGGCTGTGCAAAAAAATTGCTTAACTTTTCAGCATTTGTAAGCGGTTTGATTTTCCCTGCTTTCGCAGTTTTGGAATTTTTCTGGAAAAAGATTTCAAAGGTTTGCGGAACTAACCCTGATTTTGATGAGGAAGTTACCGAAGAAAACATTTTGCAAATGGTTGATGACGCAGAAGAGTCGGGCGTTTTGGAAGAGGGACAAAAAGAGATTATCAACAACATTTTCGAGTTTGATGATATTTCAGTTGATGATGTTATGAATCATCGCACCGAAATTGTTGCGGTTGATATTGACGAAAAGCTTGAGGGCGCATTGAAAATTGCGATTGATGAGGGCTTTTCAAGAATTCCTGTTTATGAAGACGACCTTGATAATATTATAGGCATTGTTTATGTTAAAGACTTGCTTAAATATGTCGGCAAGAAATTGCCTGAAAGGTTGACGCTTCGTTCGGTTATGCGTGAAGCTTATCATGTTCCGCAAACCAAGCGTTGTTCTGAGCTTTTTGAAGAATTTACCGAAAAGCGTATTCAAATGGCTATTGTTGTTGATGAATACGGCGGAACAGCGGGTATCGTAACGCTTGAAGATTTGATTGAGTCGATTTTGGGTAATATTCAAGATGAATATGATGATGAAGAAGAAGAAATTAACAAATTAAACGAAACGACTTTTAAAATCGAGGGCACTTGCGATATTGAAGAAGTTGAAGAAATGTTAGGAATTAAATTTCCTGATGAAGATTATGATACATTAGGCGGTTTTATGCTTTATCGACTTGGCAGAATTCCAAAAGATGATGAAACACCAAGTGTTGAAGAAAGCGGTTATAAATTCACAGCGCTTAAGGTTAAAGAGCGCCGAATTGAGTTTATTAAAGCCGAAAAACTTCCTGATTCAGAAGAACAGGAAGAAAAATAAAAGTTAATAGGTCAGTCGCAATTACCTGACTTAAATAAAAACAAGGAGATGCATTTATTATGCAAAAAAACACAAAAAAATACACGATTTATGTCGTGAAAGGAGCGTTAATCGCCGCAATTTATGCGGTTTTAACACTCGTTTTAGCACCTATTTCTTACGGAAATATAGGTATTGAATTCAGAGTTGCCGAAGCTCTTACCATTTTACCGATTTTTACTTCCGCAGCAATTCCAGGACTTACAGTCGGTTGCGTTGTGGCTAATTTAATTGGTATGTCGGTTTCGGGGCTTGGTATGGCTGATGTAGTTTTCGGCTCGCTTGCCACACTGATAGCAGCAATAGCAACTTACCTATTTAGAAAGGTTACTTTTAAAGGTTTTCCTTTGCTTTCGTTCCTGCCGCCGATTATTGCAAATGCAATTGTTGTAGGTTTTGAGCTTAGCATAATTTTAACCGATGTTTTCCCTTCATTCTTATGGGCATTTTTCGTAATAGGTGTCGGCGAAGCAGTTGTAGTATTTGTTTTAGGTACACCGCTTTACTTATTATTTGAAAAAGATAAAAAGTTAAATAAGTTGATAAGAAAATAAAGCAAAAAATAAGCAGATATACAAAAGTATATCTGCTTTTATTATGTTTATTTTTTAGTTTTCAGTTGGAGTTTCAGCGGTAGCTTCTGCTTCGACAGCATTTTCATTTTCTTCTACTTCTTCAACTTCCTCTTCCTCTTTTTCGGTGAGTGAAAGGGTAATAATTCTTTCATCATCTTTAACTCGCATTACACGAACACCTTTTGAAGGACGAGCAAATTTTGAAATCGAATTAACAGGAGTTCTTATAACGATACCTGCCGAGGTGATGAGCATAATATCCTCATCACTACCCTCATCAACCATAGCGATTTGAGCAACATCGCCATATTTTGCGGTACGATAGTTGATAATACCTTTACCGCCACGAGATTGAATTCGATAATCATCAACCGAAGAAAATCTACCGTAACCTGTTTCGGTAATGGTAAGAATATTAGCGTTTTCTCTGACAACCGCCATTCCGATAACCTCATCACCCGGTTTTAGCGTAATGGCTTTTACACCACGAGCGGTTCTGCCGAGAGGGCGTGCATCGTTTTCATTAAATCGAATAGCCATACCTTTTTTGGTTGCTACGATAATTTCGCTGTCGCCGTCGGTTAAGTCGACAAATCTTAATTCGTCGCCCTCATCAAGAGTTACAGCGTTTACACCGCCTTTGCGGTTGGTTTTGTAAACTGAAAATTGCGAACGCTTAACGACACCGTTTTTAGTACCCATTACAATGTATTTTTCGTCATCAAATTCAGATAAATGTACCATTGCAGTAACTTTTTCGCCTGATTCAAGCGGTAAAAGGTTGATAATGTTAAGACCTTTTGAAGTTCTTGTTCCCTCTGGCACAAAATAGGCTTTTTGATGATAAACACGACCTAAATTTGTGAAATACAAGATAATATCGTGAGTTGAACAAATGAACATATGCTCCGCATAGTCTTCATCACGGGTAGTCATACCTTTAAGACCTTTACCGCCACGGTTTTGAGCGTGGTATGTATCAACAGGTAAACGCTTAATGTAACCCATTTTTGTAAGAGTAAGCACGCAATCCTCTTCAGGAATTAAATCTTCATCATCAACATCGCCCTCAACCATAGAAATTTCGGTTTTGCGGTCGTCGTTGAATCTATCACGGATTTTAAGCACTTCTTCTTTAACGATTTCAAGAATTCTTTGCTCATTTGAAAGAATATCTTCAAAATCAGCGATTTTTTCGTGAAGTGATACTAATTCAGCCTCAATTTTTTCAATTTCCAAACCTGTTAACTGAGCAAGTCGCATATCAACGATATGTTTTGCTTGAACTTCATCAATCGGGAAGTTTTCCATCAATGAATTTTTAGCCTCATCAACAGTTTTTGAAGCACGAATTATTTTTATAACCTTATCAATATCATCAAGCGCAATTTTCAAGCCCTCTAAAATGTGAGCTCTGTCTCTTGCTTTTTTAAGGTCAAATTTTGTACGACGGGTAATAATTTCCTCTTGATATTTAACATACTCGTGCAAAATTTCCTTTAAATTAAGCACTTTCGGAACGCCGTCAACAAGCGCTAACATAATTACGCCGAATGTTGTTTGCAATTGTGTATAAGTGTAAAGCTTGTTAAGCGCAACTTGTGGATTAACATCTTTTTTAAGTTCAACAACGATTTTCATACCGTCACGGTTTGAATAATCAACAATGTCATCAATGCCCTCAATTTTTTTGCTGTCAGCCAAATCAACAATAGATTTAACAAGCTCTTTTTTATTAACCTGATAAGGAATTTCATTAATAACAATTTGGAATTTGTTGTTGCGAATTTCCTCAATTTCAGCCTTGCCTCGAACAACAATTTTACCTCTACCGGTAGCGTAAGCCGAGCGAATACCGCTTCTGCCCATAATTACGCCGCCTGTCGGAAAATCAGGACCCGGCAAAAGCTCATTCATTTCGTCAAGTGTAATATCAGGATTATCAATATAACCGACAATACAATCAATTACTTCGCCCAAGTTATGTGGCGGAATATTTGTTGCCATACCAACAGCGATACCTTTTGAGCCGTTTACCAGCAAATAAGGTATTCTTGACGGAAGTGTTGTAGGTTCTTTAAGACGGTCGTCGTAGTTTGGCATAAAGTCAACGGTGTCTTTTTCGATATCAGCGAGCATTTCAACCGCCATTTTCGACATTCTTGCCTCTGTATAACGGTAAGCAGCGGCAGGGTGTCCGTCAACCGAACCAAAGTTTCCGTGGCCATCAATCATTTCATAACGCATTGAGAAGTCTTGCGCCATTCTGACCAATGCATCATAAACCGAAGCATCACCATGTGGGTGGTAAGAACCCAAAACTGCACCGACAATATCGGCACATTTACGATAAGGCTTGTCAGGTGTAAGATTTCTTTCAAACATTGTGTAAAGAATTCTTCTGTGAACAGGTTTTAAACCGTCACGAACATCTGGCAACGCACGGGAAACGATAACGCTCATTGAATAGTCAAGGAACGATTTTTCCATCGTATCGCATATTTCGACAGGTATAATTTTCTCTTCAAAATCCATGTTGCTCATTTATCTCCAATCTGAAAATTATTCTT
>CACZIY010000038.1 GCA_902781345.1 Oscillospiraceae bacterium
AATAAGCGCTAATGTTATAACTAATTTAAACCTTGCATCAAGTCGATGAATCAATGAGTTTGAAGGATAATACTGCCCAAAGCTAATATTATTTAGCATATTTACCCTCCTTTTTAAACAGGTCTAACACTGCTTGATAAGCCTTGTCAACTGTATAAATATTTTTAGGAAGGTCATAGCCCTTTTTGCGAAGTCCGATTATTACCTTAGTAATATGAGGAATGTTAAGCCCCATTTCGTGAAGCTCTTCACCGTGTGAATAAACATTATCAACAGTATCAAACATAACCGCTTCGCCATTGTTCATAACAAGAACTTTATTAGCTACCTTTGCAACATCTTCCATAGAATGAGAAACTAACAAAACAGTAGTTCCGCTTTCTTTACGGAATTTGCTGATTCTGTCTAAAATTGTATCTCTGCCGATAGGGTCAAGTCCTGCGGTTGGCTCATCTAAAATAAGCACTTCAGGCTGCATAGCAAGCACGCCTGCTAATGCTGCACGGCGTTTTTGACCGCCCGATAAATCAAAGGGTGATTTTTGCAACAAATCGTTTGAAAGACCAACATAAAATGCCGCCATTTCAACTCGTTGCTTAATTTCACTTTCATCAAGTCCCATATTGCGAGGACCAAACGCAATATCACTTTCAACAGTGGTATCAAAAAGCTGATATTCAGGATACTGAAAAACAAGACCTACTTTAAAACGCAAATCTTTAATTTTCTTTTCATCTTCCCAAATATCTTTACCATTAAAGTAGATTTTGCCCGAAGTAGGTTTTACAAGTCCGTTAAAATGTTGAACTAAGGTAGATTTACCCGAACCTGTATGCCCGATAATTCCGACAAAATCGCCTTTTTCGATTTCAATATTAACATTTTTCAACGCCGCCATTTCAAAAGGCGTTTTCGCTGAATAAACAAAGTTAAGATTTTCAGTTTTTATAATAGACAAATTTTAGACCTCCAAAGCGTCAGATATTGCTTTAACACAGTCATCGGCATGAATAATGCCTTCGTCAAATGCAATTCCCGCTTTTTTAAGTTTATATATAAGTTCAGAAGGTTGAGGAACATCAAGCCCAACACTTTTCAAAAGCTCAACCTCGTCAAACACTTTTTCTGGTGTACCATCGGCAATAATTTTGCCTGAATCCATTACCACTACTCTATCAGCTTTTGAAGCCTCGTCCATATAATGAGTAATCAAAACAACTGTTTTACCCATTTCTTTATTAAGCTTGCCGATAATGGTCATTACATCTTTTCTGCCTCTTGGGTCAAGCATTGCAGTAGGCTCATCAAAAACAATACATTCAGGCTCCATTGCAAGAATACCTGCAATTGCTATTCTTTGTTTTTGGCCACCCGAAAGCCTATGAGGTTCATGGCGAACATATTCGCTCATGCCAACGCTTTCAAGTGCATTGTCAACCCTTTTTCTGATTTCTTTTCGAGGTAGCCCTAAATTTTCAGGGCCAAAAGCGACATCTTCTTCAACAATTGTCGCAACAATCTGGTTATCAGGGTTTTGAAAAACAAGCCCTACTTTGTTGCGAATTTCAAGCATTTTTTCTTCATCGGCAGTATCAATTCCATCAATTAAGATTTTGCCTTTTTGAGGAATATTCAGCCCATTAAAAAGCTTTGCGAGCGTTGATTTTCCCGAGCCATTATGCCCTAAAATCGCTACAAAAGAGCCTTTTTCTATATTCAAGGAAAAATTTTCAAGAATTTTTCCCTCTTCATCATCATAAGAAAATTCAATATTTTCTACTTCAATATAACTCAATTATTTTTCCTTTCTATCAATCAAAGACAGCAAAAGCACTGCTACCACAAGGCAAAACACGACCTGTTTGAGTTACAGGCAAACCGATTTCATCACAAGAAATTTTGCCTTGTCGTTTATTTAAAACGCTGACACCCAAAATGTATTCCATAACCGCTGGTGAAAGTCCTGCAGTATAAGAATTTATCAAGAAAAATTTTGCATCATCAGCCAAAATTTCATCACAAAGCGAAACTAAATCAAAGATTTCATCTTCAATTTTCCAAACTTCACCGCCTGGTCCTCTGCCATAAGATGGTGGGTCCATAATTATACCGTGATATTTTTTACCCCTGCGAATTTCACGCTCAACAAACTTTTTACAGTCATCAACTAACCATCTGACAGGGCGATCACTAAGCATAGAAGTTTTTGCATTTTCTTTAGCCCAATTCACCATACCTTTTGAAGCGTCAACATGAGTAACCTCGGCACCTGCATTTAAACAAGCAAGGGTTGCACCGCCTGTATAGGCAAATAAATTAAGCACTTTAAACGGTTTTTCGCTTTTTTTAATTATTTCGCTAACGCTATCCCAATTGACCGCTTGTTCAGGAAAAAGACCTGTATGCTTAAAGCCCATAGGCTTTAAATTAAAGGTCAAATCCTTATATTTTATGCTCCAAACATCAGGCACTTTTTTATAGGTTTCCCAATGACCGCCACCCGTTTTAGAGCGAATATATTTTGCGTGAGCATTTTTCCATCTTGGGTCTTTTCGTTTTGTTTTAAAAACTGCTTGCGGGTCAGGACGAATTAAGATTACATCACCCCATCGCTCTAAGCGTTCTCCATATGAACAGTCAAGCAGTTCATAATCAATCCAATCTTTAGAATATCTCAAAAAATTCTCCTTAAAGGTTTTTTATTTTATCAGCAATAAATTCTGCTTGCTTTGTGATTTCGTCAATATTTTTGCCCTCAATCATAACACGAACTAACGGTTCTGTTCCAGAAGCACGAACAAGCACTCTGCCGTCTGAACCTAATTGTTTTTCAACATCACTGATAGCTTTTGCTACAGTTTTATTGCTCATATAAGTTTCTTTTACATGCTTACTAACAGTAATATTTACAAGCACTTGTGGATACTGGTCCATAATTTTTGCTAATTCTTTTAATGACTTACCTGTTCTTTTCATAGTAGCCAAAAGCTGAATAGCCGAAAGCTGACCATCACCTGTTGAAGCGTATTCAAGATAAATTATATGGCCTGACTGTTCGCCACCGATAATATAGCCCTTTTTACGCATTTCTTCAAGCACATAACGGTCGCCTACTTTTGTAGCGACAACATCAATGCCTTCTCTTTCAGCGAATTTATAAAAACCTATGTTAGACATAACTGTCATAACAACAGTATTCTTTTCAAGTTTTCCTCTTTGCTTTAAATCGTAAGCAGAAATTGCAATAATTTTATCGCCGTCAACAATTTCGCCGTCTTTATCAACTGCTAAACATCTGTCAGCATCGCCATCAAAAGCAATACCGAGGTCGCATTTATTCTCAACAACATATTTTTGCAAGTTTTCCAGATGAGTTGAACCGCAATTATCATTGATATTCACACCGTTAGGCTGATGACTTAAAAATGAACAATCAGCGCCAAGTCTTGTAAACACCTTTTCAGCGGTATGAGAAGATGCACCATTTGCGCAGTCAAAAGCAACCTTTAAGCCCTTTAAATCAACATTTATTGTTGCAACTAAATGGTCAATATATAAATCAACTGCGTTGTGCTTGTTACGAACAAAACCTACTTTTTCATCACGAGGTAAAGCGATTTCTTCTTCCCTGTCAAGCACAATTGCTTCAATTTCCTCTTCCATAGAGTCAGGTAATTTATAACCGTCTTTATCAAAAAGCTTTATACCGTTATACTCAAATGGATTGTGTGAAGCAGAAATCATAATACCTGCCGAGCAGTTAAGTTTTTTGATAAGATATGCAGCGCAAGGTGTTGGAGCAACGCCGATTGTTACCGCATCAGCACCATAAGAGCAAATACCTGCGATTAAAGCAGATTCTAACATGTCACAAGAAATTCTTGTATCTTTTCCAATTAAAATTTCGGGTTTTTTATCAGAATGTTTTGCTAAAACTTCAGCAGCGGCTCTACCAATTTTCATAGCAAGCTCTGCTGTAAGCTCAACATTTGCAACGCCTCTTGCGCCGTCTGTACCGAAAAGTCTTCCCATAATTATTTCCTCCAAAATTTAAAATGTAATTTGACCGTCTTTTGTTAAGCCTAAATGCTTATAAGCAATATCGGTTACACATCTGCCTCGTGCTGTACGAGAAAGAAAACCGATTTGCATTAAATAAGGCTCGTAAACATCTTCAATTGTAACCGCTTCTTCGTTTAAAGCGGCTGCCAAGGTTTCAAGACCAACAGGTCCACCGTTATAAACATTGATAATTGTTGTAAGCAGTCTTCTGTCAAACTCGTCAAGTCCGAGTTCATCTATCTCAAAGCGTTTTAACGCTTCAATTGCCACTTCTTCGGTTATTACACCGTCATACTGCACTTGAGCAACATCACGAACACGCTTTAAAAGTCGGTTGGCAATTCTCGGCGTTCCACGAGAACGCGAAGCGATTTCCAAAGCACCGTCATCAGTAATGTCAATATCCAAAATGCCCGCTGAACGATGAATAATTTGTGCTAATTCTTCAGGCGAGTAAAGTTCAAGTCGAAGCAAAATTCCAAATCTGTCTCTAAGCGGTGCGGTCAACTGACCAGAACGGGTTGTAGCACCGACTAAAGTAAATTTTGGCAAATCAAGACGAATTGACCTTGCCGAAGGACCTTTGCCGATAATAATATCAAGACTGTAATCCTCCATAGCAGGATACAAAATTTCCTCAACCGAACGAGAAAGGCGATGAATTTCATCAATAAACAAAACATCACCAGGTTGTAAATTTGTAAGCAACGCCGCCAAGTCGCCTTGCTTTTCAATAGCGGGACCTGAAGTTACTCTCAAATTTACGCCCATTTCATTTGCAATTATGCCTGCAAGTGTAGTTTTACCAAGACCTGGAGGGCCATAAAGCAAAACATGGTCGAGAGATTCGCCTCTGTTTTTTGAAGCCTCCATATAAATTGAAAGATTTTCTTTCGCCTTAAACTGACCGATATATTCGCTAAGCGTTTTCGGGCGAAGTGAAACTTCAATATCAGCATCTGAATTTTCAGTAAATTCAGTTGCGACAATTCTGTTTTCAAAATCCATTTCTTCCATTTTCATACCTCTTTAAAACAAATATTTCAAAGCATCTTTAATAATTTGGTCAACCGATTTACTCAAATCGCATTTTGAAACTGCTGAAGCTGCTTCTGCCCTCGAATAACCAAGACCGACAAGTGCTGAAATAACTTCTGATTTACTACCGGAATCGGTTACAATGCTTTCGGCAGAATCATCAGCCGAAGCAATATCGCCGCCGATTTTATCTTTCAATTCCAAAACAATTCTTTGAGCAGATTTTGGGCCGACGCCTTGCGCTGTTGCGATTAATTTTGAATCACCCATAGCAATTGCTCTTGCCAAAGCGTTTGGCGAAAGTGCTGATAAAATGCTGATTGCTGCCTTCGGACCGATTCCGTTTACAGTTATAAGCAATTTATAACACTCTAACTCTTCTTTGGTAAAAAAGCCGTATAATTCAATTGCGTCTTCCCTGACATTCATATAGGTGTAAAGAAAAACATCTTCACCAACATCAGGCAAGTTTTTCAAAGTATTATTTGTAATTTTACAGCCAAATCCTACGCCGCCACATTCAACAACAGCGGTTAAAGGGTCTTTAAAAATTAATTTTCCTTGTACTGAATAAATCATAAGTTTAACTCCACATTTAGTTAAATTTCATATTTTTCAACTTTTCCGAAAGTGAGCCTGCCGAGTGAGCATGACAAATTGCCATAGCAAGTGCATCGGCAGTATCATCAGGCTTTGGAACAGTTTCAAGGTTTAAGAGCATTTTTGTCATTTCCTGCACCTGCTTTTTTGTTGCCTTGCCATAGCCTGTAACCGCTTGTTTAACCTGAAGCGGTGTATATTCAGCAATATCCATATTCGCTTGCTTTGCAGCAAGAACACAAACACCTCTCGCTTGAGCAACACCGATTGCGGTAGTTGCGTTTGTATTAAAATACAACTTTTCAATAGCCAAGGCTTGCGGTTTGTAAGCCGCAATTATTTTGCTAAGACGAGTATGAATTTGCAAAAGCCTATCGTTAAAATCATCATCTTTTGAGGTGGTTATTGCACCATAATCAATGACTTTAAACTTATTCGCTTTATACTCTATAACCCCAACTCCGACAATTGCGTAACCAGGATCAATACCCAAAATTATCATTATTTTCACCTAAAAACATAATAATCCATTTTAATCTAAATTATTATACCATAAAACATATAAAAACGCAATTATTTATTTAAAAATTTATTATTTATTAATAATTAAAAAAATCGCCTGTTTTCACAGACGATTTATTTAAAAAATTTTTATTTTTTTGTTGTTTTGTTAAGCTTAAAATAATTTGTGTAATAATTCTTTTTAGCAACCTTTTTGACAGCTCTTACTTTAAAGAAATATTTTGTATTCTTTTTGAGCTTTTTAACTGTTACTTTGTTAGATTTTGAAGTGGCAGTTTTTTTGTTTTTGAATTTTTTATTTGTTGAATAAACCACTTCATACTTATCAGCACCGCTGACTTTTTTGATATTTAAAACAATGCTTGTAGCTTTTGCAGTTGCTTTAACAGAAGCAATTTTGTTTGCAAAAATTGTAGTTTTAACCTTTGCAGAAAATTCAGAGCTTTGGTTTAAAGTTTTTGAAAAAGCTTTTACCTGATAAGAATAGGTTTTACCTCTTGTAAGGCCTTTTTCTTTAAAAGAATTTGTTGTTACTTTTGCGTAAAAGCTAATAGCCTTTGAGCCGTCAGTTCTGTAAACCTGATAATATTCAGCATTTTTTGTTTCATTCCACGAAAGCTTTAAAGAATTAACTGAAGTAAGTGTTATTTTCAAACCGCTTATAGTCTTGCCAATTGCTTTTGGTGCAGTAGTCGGTGTAGTTGGAGTAGTCGAAAGTGTAGTTCCCTGTGCTGTTGTAGGATTGCCATCAAACGGGTCATCAACATAAGGGTCAGTATCTGCAAAGCTTGAAATAATCGGCATAAAGGTTAAAACCAATAACACAACAATAATTAATGATAAGATTCTATTTTTCATTTTAAAAAACTCCTTGTTTTTTTTATTCATTTTATCACATAAAAATACATTTGTCAATTAAAACTATTATACTATTTTTTCTCAAATTTTGCTAATGGATAGCGTATTAAAAAATGCTTTAAAGCCTTGAATTTAAAAGGAATTAAAGGCCACAAATACCCTTTGTCAAGCGTTTTGGTAGTGGCTATAATTATCATCTCAATTACCCAAGCGATAATAAACCCGTAAATTTTGAAAAAGCCTGTTGCTAAAATTAATATCCACCTAAAAATCCTTACCGCATTTGCAAGCTCAGGGTTCGGTATGCAATGGTTACAAATTGCCGATGACACTGCAAAAAGTATTGAGTCAGGCACTAAAAGTCCCATATCAATAGCGTAATTTCCCAAAATCAAACTGCCTATAATTGTAAACGCTGACTCGGTATTTGTAGGTGTATGAAGTGATGATAATTGCAGGACTTCAAGCCAGAATTCAACAAACACAATTTGTGCAAAAATAGTTATTTCACCGACCGATTCGGGCAGTAAAAATTTGAACAAATTATAGTCTGATTTTGGGTATGCTACCAACAACATAAAAAGCGGTACTAATAAGTGCGCTGTAAAGATAGATAAAAGCCTTACAAGCCTTGTAATTGTGCCGACTAGAGGTGCTTGATAATAGTCCTCAACATAGTGCGTAAAATAAAGCAAAGTTGATGGAATTATCAGCGCAGTCGGCGAAGTATCAACCATCAGCACAATATGCCCTTCGATTAAGTGTGCAGCAACACTTTCGGGGCGTTCGGTTACTCTGAAAACAGGCATAGGATTGTACCATTTTTTATCAATCAACACTTCTTCAAGGCTTTTTTCACCCATTGTCAATGCTGGAATATCAATGCTTTTAAGCTTTTTCAGTACATTATTAAGCAGCTTTTTATTTACCTTGTTGTCGATATACCCTACCGCAACATCAGTTTGCGAAACCTTGCCAACTTTTACGATTTCAAAGGTCATTTTAGGGTCTCTTATTCTTCGGCGAACAAGTGCGGTATTAAACACGATTGTTTCGACAAAATCATCTCTGGCTCCCCTTGTTACCTTTTCAATAAGTGATTCAGACGGCTCACGGGCAGGAAACTCCCTGATATCAATAACTAAAGCCGAATTTTCACCCTCTATAAAAAACGCCGCTAAGCCCGATAAAACATCGGTTATAACCTTGTCAAAATCCTGTTCTACACTAACTTCGCCACAAGGTATATTCTTTAAGAAAATTTTGCGAATAGTGTCCTTATTTTCGTCATTTACCTTTTGCAATTCTCGCATAATATGCACCATTACGCCGTCGTTTATAAACCCATTGATAAAAAGCATTATTGCTCGCTTTTTATCGACAGTTATTTCCCTGAAAATCAAATCAAAGCTTTTTTCAATAGGCAATGTACTTTTAATTTTATTTTTTAGTTGCTCAAAACTGCTTGAAAAGCCCAATTTTACGCCTCTTTTCCTCAATTTATTATTATTTTGCAAAAAAATTTTTAAAATATTAAAAAATATGGTTGTTTATTTGATAGAATACTGTTATAATAGAATAGATAAATTATGTAATTATATTTTAATATTAATATAAAAAGGAGAAAAGTACTTTGGATTTTTTAAGTAGAGATATAGGAGTAGACCTCGGAACAGCCAACACTTTAGTTTGCGTTAAAACAAAAGGAATTATTATGCGTGAGCCTTCAGTAGTTGCTGTTGATGTAAAAAATGATGAGGTAAAAGCAGTAGGCAGAGAAGCAAGAGAAATGATAGGTAGAACACCTGGTTCTATCGTTGCGGTTCGACCGCTTAAAAATGGAGTTATTGCCGACTATGATGTTACAGCTGCAATGTTAAAAAGATTTTTTAAAGATGCTATGCACGGCTCGTTCGTTTCTCGTTCGAGAGTTGTTATTTGTATTCCTGCAGGCGTTACCGAAGTTGAAAGCAGAGCGGTAAATGACGCCGCAAGACAGGCAGGCGCAAAAGCGGTTGACCTTATTGAAGAATCTATGGCGGCAGCACTCGGTGCAGGACTTCCTGTATTTGAGTCGGTCGGCAGTATGGTTGTAGATATCGGCGGCGGCACCAGCGAAGTTGCTGTTATCTCTTTGGGCGATATTGTTACCGCAAGAACAATTAAAACTGCTGGTGATGATATGGACGAAGCTATTATTTCATATATCAGAAAACGCCACAATCTTCTTATTGGTGAACGCACCGCTGAAGATATTAAGCTTACAATCGGTTCGGCTTGCGAGTTTGACGGTGAGGAAACCGCAACTATGGAAATCAAAGGTCGAAATTTGATTGACGGACTTCCAAAAAATATTATGGTAAATGCAAGAGAGGTGCGTGATGCATTGTCTGCACCGCTTTCAAGAATTGTTGAAGCAATCAAACAAACTCTTGAATCAACACCGCCTGAGCTTGCTGCTGATATTATTGATAAGGGTATTACACTTACAGGTGGTGGCGCTTTGTTACCAGGTATTGATTTGCTTATTTCCAGAGAAACTGCAATGCCTGTTAATATTGCAAATGACCCGCTTGATTGCGTTGCAAAAGGTATTTCAAAACGACTTGAGCTTGATTTACCGTTTGATTCTTATCAAAAAAGAGCTAAATACTATTAAGAGGTGACAAAAATTGAGATTTTTCTTTAAAAACAAAAAAGTAAAATTAATCTCTGTTATCTCGTTGGTTTTAGTTGTAGTTATTATTGTTTGCGGATTCACAACTAATTGGAGTGCACCGCAATCTAATATTGTATCTTCGGTTTTATCCCCTATTGAAAAGTTTTTTTCTAACACTTCCGAGTCTGTTTCTTCTTTTTTTGACGGATTCAGTTCAAACGAAGAAAAAAACAAGGAAATTAAAAAGCTAAAAAAACAATTGGCGGAAAAAAACAAACAGTTAATAGAATATGACGAAGTAATAAGGCAAAACGAATTTTATAAAGATTTTCTTGATATTAAGGAAAACAATAAGGATTTTAAGTTTTCGCCTGCAAGAGTGATTTCTAAAAATAACAACGACACTTTTGCAACTTTTACTATTGACAAAGGTACAGTTGACGGAGTTAAGGTTTATGACCCTGTTATAACAGCTGACGGTCTTGTTGGCTATATTTCTGACGCTTATGCTAATCAAAGCACAGTTATGACAGTTTTAAATCCAAAAATCAATGTTTCGGCTATTGACAACCATTCAAGAGATACAGGAAATATCCACGGTGATGCCGCTTTGAGTATTGACGGTTACACAAAAATGGAATATATTTCGAGTGATAATACTATTTCTTCGGGAAATTATATTGTAACTTCTGGCGAAGGCGGTATTTTCCCAAGCAGTTTAATTATTGGCACGGTTGTTGAAGTTAAAACCGCTGACAACAAAATCAGTTGTGAAGCAGTTATTCAGCCGATTGTTAATTTTTCAAAGCTTTCCGATGTTATGGTTATAACCGATTTTTAAGGAGATAACTTAAAATTATGAAAAAAACTAATAAATATAAGTTTTTTGATGTTTTTATATATTCAGTATTGTTAATAATTACTTTCTTTTTGCAAAGCACATCTGTTGTTTTTCCGCAAAATATACCTTCACCTTCACTTGTTTTAGCGTTGTTGATTGTGGTTTCACTTTTTGAAAACTATTGGTATTCTGCGGTTTTTGGACTTATTTGCGGAATTTTAATTGATTCTGTCAGTGCAAATGGTGCAGGTCTTTACGCATTGGTTTACATGCTTACAGGTATGGCTTGTTCGGTTGTGCTTAACTTGTTTTTTCAAAAGAACTTTGCTTCGTTTGCAGTTATTGCTGCACCAGCAATTTTAATTAATCAGTTTTTAGATGTAATTATTAAATGCGGTTTTACAAACGGATTTTTCACATTATTTGTTAAGTTTTATCTTTTAGTTGCGCTTTATACATTTGCAGTAGCTTTTCTAATCTATTTGCTATTCTATTTTGTAATTAAACGAGATGAAATATACAAAAAGCCAAAAGGCATAATTAAACCTAAAAAATAAACTTTTAAGAAGGATTTTGAAGTATGTTTTTTCAAAAGCAAAAACATAAAAAAGTTAATAAATACACAAAATTCATTGTTTGCCTTTCTATTGTAATTGCAATAATTGCGGTGTATAGTATTCGTTTAATTCAACTTCAGGTTGTTGATTACGACTATTATTTGAAAGAAAGCAAAATGGCAAGTGCCGCTGCAATTACAGTTGACGCTACCAGAGGCGAAATTCTTGATAGATACGGCAGAACAATTGCTTACAACAGAGAGGGTTATAACATTATTTTGGATTATAATACCTCTTCAAACAGCCGAATTAACAAAACGCTTGAAAAGGTTATTAGTGTTGTTAAAAGCAATAAAGATGAATGGCGTGATAAATTACCAATAAGCGAAAAAGCTCCTTATAAATTTACCGAAAAATCTGATTCAAGCGAGGTTAAAACATTAAAAGAAAAGCTTGAAGTTCAGGATTATGCTAATATAAATGATTGTATTGCTAATATGGTTAAGGCTTTCGGGCTTGAAAATTATTCAGCCAAAACTCAACGACTTTTAATGGGTATTCGCTATACAATGCTTTTAGAGGATTTTTCTGTTACCTACCCTTACACAATTGCTGAAGATGTTTGTGAAAAAACAAAATCTGTTATTCTTGAATCATCTGACAGCTTTACAGGGGTTAGAATTAAAGAAGTGTGTGTAAGAGAATATACAGATGATAAGCTTGCTACTAACATAATCGGTACAACAGGTCCTATTTATCAGGAAGAATGGGATAAATATAAAGAAAAAGGTTATTCTTATAGTGATTATGTAGGAAAATCTGGCGTTGAGCTTGCTTTTGAAGACTACCTTAGAGGAAAAAAAGGTGTTGATAAAGCGATTGTCAACGAAGAAACAGGTGAAACTGAAATTGTAACCGAATCTGAGCCTGTTGCGGGTAATTCTGTTTTATTGAGCATTGATGTTGATTTGCAAAAAACCGCTCAAAAATCGCTTGCAAAATTTATGAATTCGCTTCCGTCTAAAAAGATTTATGCTTCTTCTGCGTCAATCGTTTGCTTAGATGTTAACAGCGGTGAGATTTTAGCGGCGGCTAATTATCCGTCATATTCGATGACTGATTATAAAAAGAATTATTCAAAGCTTTCTAAGGATAAGTCAAATCCTCTGTTTAACAGAGCATTTCAAGGTGCTTATCCTCCAGGCTCTACCTTTAAACCTGTTGTAGCATCTATTGCTTTAACAGTAGGTTCAATTGATAAAAGCACAAGCTTTTATTGTAAAAAATATTACGATTATTATGGCATTACATTTAAATGTATGCACTATCACGGCTCTATTGATGTAGTTAATGCAATTTCAAAATCCTGTAACTATTTCTTCTTTGAAACAGGACGAAGAACAGGTATTTCAACTCTTAATGAGTATTCAAAGCTTATGGGTTACGGTGTTAAAACAGGCGTTGAAATTCCTGAAAGCTCGGGTATTTTAGCAGGTCGTGCTTATACTGATTCTATAAAAGCTACTTGGAATCCTGGTGATACCCTGCAAGCTTCAATCGGTCAGTCTTACAACCTTTTCACCCCGTTGCAAATCGCTACTGGTACTGCAACAATTGCAAACGGTGGTACAAGATACCGCTCTCACCTACTTCACGAGGTGCGTTCTTACGATTTATCTCAGGTAGTTGTTTCACCTACCGCTGAAGTAGTTGCAAAAACAGGTCTTTCAAAAAATGCTATAGACATTGTTAAACAGGGTATGCGCTCCGCTACATTTGACGGTACCGCTTCTTCGACATTCAGCAGCTATAGCTTAAAAGTCGGTGGTAAAACAGGTACGGCGGAAAATCCATCGCCAAAACGAGATAACGCTTTGTTTATTTCTTTTGCGCCGTATAAAAACTCTGAAATTGCTGTTGCAGTCAATGTTGAGGAAGGTAGATACGGTTATTTAACCGCCTCAGTTGTTAAAGATATTTACGACCAATACTATTTTGCGAAGTTCAAAGGTAAAAAAATCGCAAATTATGATGATTTAATTTATTAATTTATTTTGACAAATCGTATTTTTTGTGTTAGAATAAGGAAGTGATGATGTTAAGTGAATAATGTTTATGTAATTGCTTCGGGCAAAGGCGGTGCCGGAAAGTCTACCACAACTGCTTATCTTGGAGTTGAATTGTGCAAAAACGGCAAAAAGGTTTTGCTGATTGATATGGATGAGGGGCTTCGTTCTCTCGATATTATGCTTAATGTTTCATCTCATACTTTGTTTGATGTAAGCGACATAATCAAAGGCAATTGTAATGTAAATCAGGCTGTTATCCCCGTAAAGCAATGTCCTAATTTATATTTGTTGCCGGCACCTATTACTGTAAATAGTTTAAACTCGCCAAAAGGTATGCGTTTGCTTTGCGAAAAGCTGTCAGAGTATTTTGATTATATTTTGATTGACTCGCCTGCAGGTGTTGGTAAAGGCTTTAAAAACGCTGTTGCTGGTGCTGATAACGCATTGGTAGTTGTAAATCCTGATACAGTAAGTGTCAGAGATGGCGCTTATGTTGCAAAATTGCTTCGAGAAAGCAAGATTAAAAACATTAGGTTAGTAATCAATAAATTGGATAAAAAACTTATTAAAAAAGGTGTTTTTTACAATATTGATGAAACTATTGACGCTACTTCTTTACAGTTGATTGCGGTAATACCTAATGACATTGAACTTGTTAAAAGTTTTGATAATTGCGGTAATAATCTTTATAAATCGCCTGCTACACTGGCATTTGAAAGATTCGCAAAAAGATTAAATGGTGAAAATGTTCCTTTAATGGATATATGATAAACAACTTAAAAGAATAAATTATTGGAGAGGACTTGATTTAATGAATATTGCACTTATTGCACATAATGTAAAAAAAGAACTTATGGTTCAGTTTTGTATCGCTTACAGCGGTATTTTGAAAAATCACAATATTTGCGCAACTGACACAACAGGCAGATTAGTTTCTGAAGCAACAGGCCTTGAAATTACCAGATTTTTAGGTTCACAAGGCGGCGGCGAAAGAATTGCATCAAAAATTGCTTGTAATGAAATAGATATGGTTTTGTTTTTCAGAGATCCTATTACTGCAAAGCCTGACGAGCCTAATGATATGACAATTCTTCGTGTTTGCGACGGTCATGATATTCCTATAGCTACAAATATGGCTACTGCTGAGCTTTTGATTCACGGTCTTGAACGAGGAGACCTCGACTGGCGTCTTTACAAATAAAGAAAAAAATTATGACGGAAAAGGAGTAGCTTAAAGCTTTCTTACAAAGAGAGATTAACATTTGCTGAGAGTTGATTTAAGAAGTTTAAGTGAAGACATTTCCTGAATTGGCTTTAAAAAAGCCCGTTTAATTCGCGTTAAAGAATTATAAAGTGAAGGTTTTTAACCTTAATTTAGGGTGGCACCACGGTAAAACTTGAGTTTATCGTCCCTTGTTTTTACAAGGGGCGTTTTTATTTTGTTGATAAAAAAGGAGATGTTTTAATATGAAATTAGTTGCAGATGCAATTAAAGGCACACAAGATGCTTTGCCAAAAGAAAGTTATAAATGGCAATATATTGAAAAAGTTGTAAAAAGCGTTGCTTCTCAATTTGATTTTAAAGAAATAAGAACACCTGTTTTTGAAAAAACCGAGCTTTTTCAAAGGGGTGTTGGCGATACAACCGATGTAGTTCAAAAAGAAATGTACACATTTGAGGACAAAGGCGGAAGAAGCATTACACTTCGTCCTGAGGGCACAGCAGGCGCAATCCGCAGTATTCTTGAACACGGTTTATTTAACGAGGCTTTGCCGATTAAGGCATACTATATTACCTCTTGCTATCGCTATGAAAAACCGCAAGCTGGCAGACTAAGAGAGTTTCACCAGTTTGGTGTTGAATGTGTCGGCGCAAAAAGTCCGCTTGCCGATGCCGAAGTAATAATGCTTGGTAAATCTGTTTTAGATACACTTGGTATTAAAAATATTTCCTTGGAAATAAATTCAATCGGCTGTCCGAAATGCCGTGCTGAATATACAAAAGCATTAAAAGAATATTTTGCAAAATATACGAATGATTTATGCGAAACCTGCCTTTCAAGACTTGAACGCAATCCTATGAGAATTTTGGATTGTAAATCTCCTGTTTGCAGTAAAATTGCCGAAGATGCTCCTGTTATTTTGGATTATCTTTGCGATGAGTGTAAAGAGCATTTTGAAAAGGT
>CACZIY010000039.1 GCA_902781345.1 Oscillospiraceae bacterium
TATATTTAACGAAACGGGTCAAGCCTCGTCAAAATAGGCTTAAACATCTAAAAAGTCATACCGAGTGTTGCTAAGAATCCCATATACGAGATTCTTCACTTTCGTTCAGAATGACCTTGGGGGTTGTTTGTGCAAAACCACCCTTTAGTCGCCTGTGGCGACAGTTCCCCTCAAGGGGCACCTCAAATAGTAGTGAATAATGAATAGTGAGTGCCTTAGGGCACAAAATAAAAACTAAAAACTTCAACCCTGAGGCGACACAAAACTAAAAGTCTTATAAACCTTTTAGCCGAAGAGTATGCCAGCGGTGGCTCACCGTGCCGTCCCCTTTGGGGAAGGTGTCATCGTTAGATGACAGAAGGGGGATTTGTTGCAGATTCTTTTTTCGGCGGGAGTAAACCCCCGCCCTACAAAAGACTTTAAAATTTTCACCAAACAAAAAAGCCTCCCCTTGACTTAGGACGGCTTTTTACAATAATTATTCACTATTTCCTGCTATCGTAATTGTCTAAAAATGAGTGCTTGATGCCGTCTTTTTTATAAGCGATAACGGTATTCAAATTTACATTTTCAACACTCTTAAAAATATGCTTTTCAACAAGCGGATTGGTTTTTTTCATCTCGGCAATAAGGTTTTTAACTTCAATTCGCTTCGACTGGTTTTCCTCATTATTGCAAGAAGAACAAGTATCGGTAAACTTGCAAGCGCACTGGATAAAATGCAAATCATTATAATCTCGCCAAGCCTTAATATCATCTTCACGAACGAGGTATAGCGGACGAATTAACTCCATACCCTTAAAATTCGTGCTGTGTAGTTTTGGCATCATAGTTTGCACTTGCGCTCCGTAAAGCATACCCATCAAAATGGTTTCAATAACATCGTCATAGTGGTGACCGAGCGCAATTTTATTGCAGCCCAAACTTTTTGCAAAATTGTAAAGATAGCCACGCCTCATTCTTGCACAAAGGTAGCAAGGCGATTTTTCAATATTATAAACCGACTCAAAAATATTAGATTCAAAAATCTCAATCGGCACATTTAACCTTTTCGCATTTTGCTCAATAACCTTGCGGTTTTCGGCGTTATAGCCAGGGTCCATTACTAAAAATTTTACGCTGAATTCAAAATCACTGAATTTTTGCAACTGCTGAAAAAGCTTCGCCATAAGCATAGAATCTTTACCGCCTGAAATGCAAACAGCGACCTTGTCGCCCTTTTTCAAAAGCTCATATTTTTTAATCGCTTTGGTAAACTTTGAAAAAATGCTTTTGCGAAATTTCTTTTGCAAGCTTCTTTCAACCTGCTTGCAAAAATCTTTATTATCCTGATTTTCAATTTCGCTCATAAGCCATGAGAGATAACCGCCTTTAAGGCTATATGCTTCAACACCGATTGAACGCAGTTTTTCAGCGGTTTCAATACTTTTTTGCCCTCTTGCACAGCAAACAACCACCTTTTTATCTTTAGGCGCAATATCTAAAACCTCTTGTTCGCTTGCAACTATTGCTCCTGGCAATTCACCGTGCATAATCTCGATTTCGCTTCGAGTATCATAAAGCACATAATTATCAAGTGTTTTTAACTCGTTAATAGTAATTTCCATTTTAAAATCCTTAAAAAATTTTGTTATTAGAATTATAGTATATTAAGCGGTTTTTGTCAAACAGATAAAAAATTTTTTAAAAAAATGCTTGACAAATTTTATTTGATGTGTATAATGGTATGTATAAACGAAAAACCGAAGAAGATGAGTAAGTAACTTTTTATTCGTTTTTCAGAGAGTCGTCGGTTGGTGTAAGACGATAAATGAATTCTGAGTGAATGGACATCTGAGGGTGACCGAAAGCTTTTTAAAGTGAGTAGCAGTCAACGGGAACAATCTGCACCCGTTATCAAAGCAGACTTGTATGTTAGTACAAGAACAGAGCGGATACATACTATGTGTCAACTTGGGTGGTACCGCAGGAGATTTTAGATTAATTCCTGTCCCTTGAAAATTCAAGGGACAGGTTTTTTATTTTGCTAAAAAGGAGACTTTCTTATTATGAAACTAACGAAACGATGGCGACTTTCAAAGTAACTTTCACATTAATTAAAACAATTTTTCATAATTTTATAAATATAATTCATTATTAAGGAGAAAAAACATCATGAAAAAAATATTTGCATTACTTTTAACATTAACATTAGCTTTAACATTCGCTTCTTGCGGTAAAGAAACAAAAGAAACTAACAAAGACAAAACTTACAAAATAGGCATTATTCAATATATGAGCCACCCATCACTCGATAACTGCTACAACGGCATTATCAAAGGTCTTGATGAAGCTGGCATAAAATACGAAGTTGATTATCAAACAGGCTCTGCAAACTCAGCTGACGCTGACTGCACAAACTTCGCTAAAAAACAAGTTAGCGACGGTGTTGATATGATTTTTGCAATCGCAACACCTGCTGCACAATCTGCTTACAACGCAACTGCTGATACAGATATTCCTGTTATCTTCTGTGCAGTTTCAGACCCTGAAGCAGCAAAGCTTGTTAAAACAAACGAAAACCCTGGTTCACTTTGCACAGGTACTTCTGATGTACTTGACCTTTCAGCACAGGTTGATTTAATTCAGGCTATGCAAAAAGATGTTAAGAAAATTGGTATTCTTTACACCGCTTCTGAAGCAAACTCAATTACAAACCTCAAAAACTTTAGAAAAGTTTGCGATGAAAGAAAGCTTACAGTTGTTGCAAAAGCAGTAAACAATGCTTCTGATATTCCTTCTGCTTCCGAAGATTTAGCAGCACAAGTTGATTGCATTAACAACTTTACAGATAACAATGTTGTAAACAACTTAAAGGTTGTTTTAAAAGCAGCTTCGAACCACAACATTCCTGTTTACGGTTCAGAAGAAGAACAAGTTAAAAACGGTTGCTTAGCATCAGTTTCTATCGACTATATCGCACTCGGTAAAGTAACTGGTAAAATGGGCGCTGATGTTTTAGGTGGCAGCGATGCTGCAACAATGGCAGTTAAAACAATAACAGATGCTACACCTGTTGTAAATACAGATGTTTTAAGCACATTGAAAATGGAAATGCCAAAAGATTATTCAAACGCACAAACAGTAACTACTAATAAATAATTAAAGGAAGTTTAAAATGAATTTTTTAAGCGCTTGCGAGGTATTTTTAAGCCAAGGATTTGTTTATTCGCTTATTGCTTTGGGTTATTATATTTCATTTCACATTTTGGATTTTCCCGATTTAACAGTTGAGGGAACATTCCTTTCGGGTGCTGTTGCATACGGACTTATTTGTGTAAACGGAATTAACCCATTTTTAGGAATATTGCTTGCATTTGTTGTCGGTGCAATATTCGGCGCATTAACAGGATTTTTAAATGTAAAATTGAAAATTCGCCCGCTTCTTTGCGGTATTTTGGTTTCAACAATGTTGATTTCAATAAACCTTGTTGCAACCAGCGTAGGTTTAATAGGTGATTTAACTGCAAGCGGCGAAACATCAATCCCTTACGGCAGAGATGTTATAACACTTCATTCTTCAAAAGTATTCTCATTTATTCCGGCAAGACTCAGAGAATTTGGTAACATAGGACTTCGTGATTTAGTAATATTCTTTGTTTTTGCACTTCTTTGCAAAATTTTACTCGATTTATATTTAAAAACCAAAAACGGATTGCTTCTTCGTGCAACAGGTAACAACTCACAGTTTGTTAAAATGCTTTCTTGCGACCCTGGCAAATCGAAGATAATCGGTCTTGCAATCGGCAATGGACTTGCAGCAATTTCTGGTGCACTTTATACCGAAATTAACGGTAATGTAAATCAGGGTATGGGCATTGGAATGATTGTTATAGGCTTAGCCTCACTGATTATCGGTATCTCACTTTTCAAAAAAGTTAAATTTATGAAAGATACCACTAAGGTAATTTTAGGTGCAATTGTTTATCAGGCTTGCTTAACGCTCGCTCAAAAACTTGGTGTTCCAAGCGCTTATAATAAACTTATTATGGCAGTGCTTTTCACAATTGCTTTGCTTTTATCGGGCAGGTTTAAAATTAAAGGAGGTAGCAAAAATGCTGGAGCTTAGAAATGTTTACACCTCTTTTAATAAAGGTACTGTTGACGAAATGAATCTTTTTAAAGATTTCAATTTGAAAATTAACAAGGGTGAATTTGTTTCGATTATCGGCTCAAACGGTAGCGGTAAAACAACGCTTTTAAATCTTATTTGCGGAACTTATAATCTTGATTCCGGCGCAGTTTTCTTTGACGGAAAAGACATTACAAAGGTAAAAGAGTATAAGCGAGCAAAGCATATTGGCAGAGTTTTTCAGGACCCTAAAAAAGGCACTTGTTCAAACCTTACAATTCTTGAAAATTTTGCTCTTGCTGATAACAAGCAAAAAAGATATTCGCTTACAAATGCGATTTCAAAAAAACGCATTGATTATTACAGACAAATCATAAGCGAGTGCAATATGGGGCTTGAAGACAGAATGAATGTAAAGGTTGGTACGCTTTCGGGCGGTCAGCGTCAAGCGTTAGCACTTGTTATTGCGGCTATGACCGATATTGATTTGTTGATTTTAGATGAGCATACTGCGGCACTTGACCCGAATTCAAGTGAAACAATTATGCTTCTTACCGATAAGGTGGTAAAAGAAAAAGACCTTACCGCTATTATGGTAACACATAATATTCGACACGCAAGCACATTTGGCAACCGCCTTTTGATGATGAACAGTGGCGAAATTATTATGGATAAAAGCGGAAAAGAAAAAGAAAATACTTCTATTAACGATATTCTTACTGTCTTCAATGAAATAAGTATTGAAGTTGGTAATTAAATGAAAAAAATTTTATTTACGAAAGGAGACATAACTATGTCAGACAAAAAAATCCCTTACAAGATTTATCTTGAAGAAAACGAGATGCCAAAGGCTTGGTATAATGTTCGTGCAGATATGAAAAATAAACCAGCACCGCTTTTGAACCCAGGCACACACGAGCCTATGAAACCGGAAGAGTTAGCACCTGTTTTTTGTGAAGAACTTATTAAACAGGAAATGGATAACGACACAGCTTATTTTGATATTCCTCAAGAGATTTTGGATTACTACAAAACATTCCGCCCTTCTCCATTGGTAAGAGCTTATAATCTTGAGAAAAAATTAGGCACACCTGCAAAAATTTACTATAAATTTGAGGGTAACAACACAAGCGGAAGCCACAAATTAAATTCTGCAATTGCTCAGGCATATTACGCTAAAAAGCAAGGCCTTAAAGGTGTTACTACCGAAACAGGAGCAGGTCAATGGGGTACAGCTTTATCAATGGCTTGTGCATATTTCGGACTTGACTGTAAAGTATATATGGTAAAGGTTTCTTATGAGCAAAAACCTTTCCGTAGAGAAGTTATGAGAACTTACGGTGCCCAAGTTACACCATCTCCGTCAGAAACTACACAAATCGGTAAGAAAATTCTTGCTGAGTACCCTGGTACTACAGGCTCACTCGGTTGTGCAATTTCTGAAGCTGTTGAGGTTGCAACTTCAACCGAAGGTTACAGATATGTTTTAGGTAGCGTTTTAAACCAAGTTTTACTTCATCAATCAGTTATCGGTCTTGAAACCAAAGCAGCACTTGATAAATATGATATTAAACCTGATATTATTATCGGTTGTGCAGGCGGCGGTTCAAACCTCGGCGGTTTGATTTCACCGTTTATGGGCGAAAAACTTCGCGGCGAAGCTGATTACAGAATTATCGCTGTTGAGCCTTCTTCTTGCCCAAGCTTTACAAGAGGTAAATATGCTTATGACTTCTGCGATACAGGTATGGTTTGCCCACTTGCAAAAATGTACACATTAGGTAGCGGATTTATTCCAGCACCTAACCACGCAGGCGGCTTACGCTATCACGGTATGAGCTCAATTCTTTCGCAACTTTATGATGATGGTTATATGGAAGCAGTTTCTGTACCACAGGTTAAAGTTTTTGAAGCAGCTGAAGAATTTGCAAGAGTTGAGGGCATTTTGCCAGCTCCTGAAAGCTCACACGCTATTCGAGTTGCAATTGATGAAGCACTCAAATGCAAAGAAACAGGCGAAGAAAAAACTATCGTATTCGGCTTAACAGGAACAGGTTATTTTGATATGGTCGCTTATGAAAAATTCCACGACGGAAAAATGGACGACTATGTTCCAACCGATGAAGAACTTGAAAAATACATTTCAAAACTCCCAAAAATTGATTAATATTAAAAAGCAGGCAGTAAAAACTGCCTGCTTTTTTTGTTTGCATAATTTATATAATTTCAACTTTAATCATACTTGTATTGCCTGATTTACCAGTAATTCTACCGCCTGTAACAACTACCTTGTCGCCCTCTTTTAAATTAAATACCTTCTTTGCACTTTCAACCGCTTTGTAGGTTAAAACATCGGTTGAATCGTATTTTTCGCTAAGCACAGGCGTAACTCCCCAAGAAAGAGCAAGTTTGTGCCAAGCTTTTTCGTTGGTTGTCATACCGATAATATCAATTGGCGAGCGAAATCTTGAAATAAATCTTGCGGTAATACCCGACATAGTGCAAGCGACAATACAGCTTGCATTTATATCCATAGCCATTGCACAGGTTGAGTGCGAAACCGCATCGCTAATAGATTTAATAGCGAAATTATTTTTATAAAATCTTTCTTTATATTTAATATGTTTTTCAGCTTCTTCGGCGATTTTTGCCATAGTTGCAACTGTTTCGGCAGGGTATTTGCCTGCGGCAGTTTCACCCGAAAGCATAACTGCACTTGTACCGTCATAAACCGCATTAGCGACATCAGAAATTTCAGCTCTTGTCGGTCTTGGGTTGTAAATCATAGATTCAAGCATTTCAGTTGCGGTAATAACACGCTTGCCAAGCAATCGGCAAGTGGTAATTAAATGTTTTTGAATTGACGGTAATTCTTCAAAAGGAATTTCAACGCCCATATCGCCACGAGCTACCATAATTCCGTTACATTCGGTGCAAATTTCTTCGATATTATCAACACCTGAGCGGTTTTCGATTTTGGCGATTACATCAATATCTTCTCCGCCGTTTTCTTTAAGAAAATTATTAACATCAACTAAATCTTGCTTAACAGAAACAAAGGAGCAAGCAATAAAATCAACGCCGTTTTGAATACCGAAAAGAATATCGCTTTTATCTTGCTCACTTAAATAAACTTGGTGCAAAACTTTATTAGGGAAGCTCATGCTTTTTCTGTCAGAAAGCTCGCCGCCTGCAACACATTCGCAAATTACATCAGTATCGGTAACCTCTTTTGCTTTGAAAACTACAAGCCCGTTGTTTACAAGAATTTTGTCGCCTACATTAATCTCTTTTGCCAAATCCTTGTAAGAAACCGAAACACCATTTTCATCGCCCTCAATATATTTTCCTGTAAAGGTGAATTCTGCGCCGTCATTTATAGTAACTTTACCGTTTTTAAAAGTTTTAATGCGATATTCAGGGCCTTTTGTATCAAGCAAAATCGCAAGTGGAATATTAAGCTTTTTTCGCACTTTTTTAATTAAATCAATATACTGTTTGTGCTGTTCGTGAGTGCCGTGCGAAAAGTTAAGTCTTGCAACACTCATACCGTTTTTGCACATTTTTGTAAGTGTTTCTTCATCAAAAGAAGCAGGGCCTATTGTGCAAACTAATTTGGTTTTTCTCATAAAATTTCCTTTCCTTTTATTAATTTATCGGCTTTTAAAACTGCGGCAATTGTTTTTGCGTCGCAAATTTCGCCGTTAACAACCATTTCGACTAATTTGTCAAAAGGTATTTTTTCAACATTTAAAAATTCATCTTCATCTAAATTTTGCGAAGAAAACTTCAATTTTCTCGCTAAAAACATATATATTACTTCACCGCAATACCCAGGTGTCGGGTAAAGCTTACCAAGCGAAACTATACTTTCGGCAGTAGCGCCGATTTCCTCTTTTAACTCTCTGATTCCGCCCTCTAAAACATCTTCATTACCCTCACGCTTGCCAGCAGGAATTTCTGAAACTACTTTTTGATAAGGGCAACGCCATTGCTTTACAAGGTAAGCGTTATTATCATCATCAATCGGCAAAATAGCAATTCCGCCGTTATGCTCTACAATCTCCCTTGTAGAAACAGAATCGTTCGGCAATTTAACCGAATCAACTCTGACATTGATAATTTTTCCTTTAAAAACATATTCTTTATTAAGGGTTTTTTCTTCTAAATTCATAAAAAATCTCCTAAAAATTTTTTGAGGTGGTAAAATGTCAACTTCTATTGAACAACGAGAATACAGTGTAAACGAGGTAATAAACAAAATTTATTCCCTTGGCGAAGAATTTTCTTTTCTCGATGTATTCCAAATCGGAAAATCGGTTTTAGGTCGCCCTATTTTAGCGTTAAGAATAGGCAATAAAGACAATTGCGTGCTTTATGCGGCAGGCTTTCACGGCTCGGAACGACTTACAACGCTGTGCAATTTAATGTTTGTTGAAGAATTTTGTACTGCACTTCGCAACAACAGCGATTTTTCAATTGCAAATGCAAGAAATGCGCTTTGCAATAAATCTATAATAATAGTCCCTCTTGTCAACCCTGACGGCTATGAAATATCGCTAAAAGGTCCTGCAAGCGCAGGCGAAAGAGCCGAAAGAATAAGAGAAATCAATGTAGGGAACGACATAAAATATTGGAACGCCAATGCAAATGGCATTGATATTAACCATAACTTTGACGCAGGCTTTGAAAAAATGAAAGAGATTGAAAAATCACAAGGCATTTTTGGCCCTGCACCAAGAAGATACGGTGGCACTCGCCCTGAAAGCGAGCCTGAAACGCAAGCGTTAATAAATCTTGTTAAGCAGTATAATGTAATAGAAACGCTCGCTTGGCACTCGCAAGGCGAAGAAATTTATTGGCAATACGGCGAAAACACATCTGAAAAAGCCTTAAAACTTGCCCAACTTTTTGCTACTGCCAGCGGTTACAAGGTCGCAGACCCACTGCCAAATTCCGCTTATGCTGGCTTTAAAGATTGGTTTATCGAAAAGTTTGGCTTGCCAGGCTTTACAGTAGAAATCGGCAAAGGCGAAAACCCATTAAACCCAAATTCGCTTTATGATATTTACGAAAACCTGCGTGAATTAATGCTAATTTCTATTTCGTTAGCGTAGCATATCAATAAGCTTTTTACCCGCAGGTGACGGTGTTACATTTTTTCTGGTAACAAGTCCGATAGCCCTTTTTGGAATAGGTTCAGAAAGTCGCAGCTTTTCAAGCGTTCCTTGCTTTAATTTTTCTTCAACATACTGCTCAATTACCGCAGAAACACCTATACCTATTTCGGCAAAACGAGTTAAAAGGTCAATGCTCGCAAGCTCAACCGCAGGCGAAATTCTAACATCTTTTTTAAGCAAAAAGTCGTCTAAATAAAGCCTTGCCGAACTCTTTTTATCGAGCATTAAAATCGGGTAATTTTCAAGCTCTTTTAAATTCAGCGTTCTTCTGGCTAAATGCGAATACTTACCCGAAACTACAAAGCAATCGTTAATATCGGTAATCTTTTTAATATTAAACTTTTCTTCATCAGCAATCGGCAAAGCGACAAAAGCCATATCAATTTCGCCGAGTGCTAATTGCGATAAAAGCTGGTTGGTAGTCTGGTTAATAAGTTGAATATTAATTTCAGGATATTTTGCGTGAAAATCTTTTAAAATATTAGTTAAAATAAGCGCACAAACAGTATCGGAAGCACCGATTTTAATTTTACCGAATTTCAAATTTTTCATATCGAAAAATTTGTTTTCGGCACTTTCGAGCAACGAAAAAGCTCCGTCAGCGTATTCAAAAAGAATTTTACCCTCGGCGGTCAATTCAACACCTCTTGATTTTCTGTCAAAAAGCTTTGCATCAAACGCTTTTTCAAGCTGCTTAATAGATTGGCTTACAGCCGATTGAGAAACAAAAAGTTTTTTCGCTGCTGCGGAAAGGCTTTTTTCTCTTGCAACCGTGCAAAACACCTTGTACAAATCGTAATTAATATCCATAAAGAAATTCCTTTAAAAATAAAAAATTTCGCAACATAATTATATACCATTTTAAATGATTATTCAACCTTAATTTTGCTTGACATATTAAAAAATGTATTATAAAATAAATATACAAAATGTAAAGGAGTAATATTTATGAAAAGGCTAAGTACATTAATTTTATCGTTGGTTATGGTTTTATCGCTGTTGCCTGTTTCGGCTTTTGCTGAAAATGGACCTTGTCAAGATAATTGGGACGGTTACTATTTATCTTTTATAAGGCTTTCTGCAATTGATGAAGAGGGCAACATTGCCGATGAATACGATGAAACAAAGGTTGCAAAAATCTTTAAACACAACAAGGCAAACAATGACCTTTTAGCAGGCGTTTCTTATGACAAGCTGACTAATACACTCACCCTTGATAACGCTAATTATACTAATATGGTATTGCAAGCGAATATGATGGGCGATGATTTTAAATTGACAGTCAGCGGTGTAAACTCGCTTGCAGGAATTATTATCAGTAGCGGTGAATACGGCGGCTCACTTTCAATTGAGGGCAAAGGAACGCTTAATGTAAACAAAAATCAAATTCTTGATGACGCTATTGTTTTAAATGCAGAGGGTGTTGACGCTAAGCTTAGCTTTGGCAAAGAGGTTAATGTTAACATCTATGCCAGAAAAGATGTTGCAAAGGTTAAGAAAACACCTTCTACAGATGCAAAAGATGTATTTTCTTTTGGAAATAACACTCAAGCACAAATCGCAAGAGAAAACTTTTCTGAAGATTATGTTGAAACAGCCGATTGCTGTTTTTACAGAGAATCAGAATATGAATCCAGCTATAGAAAAGTTATTTGCAAAACCGATAAAAACGGAATATATTTAGGCGGTTTCTACACCTATTTAGATGCAAATGAGCAAGAAATAGGCTCAGGCTATGAGATTGAAAAATATGAATATATTGAAAAATACAATGTTTATGTACAAGATTATAGCTTTGGTGAGCGTGGTACTTTGAAATTATCGGAAGATGAGTTTGCAAAATCTGATTATTCCTTTGCAAAGGAACAGGGCGAAACACCAGAAGAAATTGAGTATTATAAGCCAGAAGATATTGACTCTGGCGAAGAGTTAGATTGGCACTATTCTTCAAATAAAGTAACAAGCAAAGAAGACCCTGACGGCATTTATGGCTATGTTGAGCATACCGAAAAAAATGAACAAACAGGCGAGTATGAGCCAAACGGCTATTATGGTGTTCGCCGATTTGTATATTACAAAGACAGCGGTAAATTAATCGAAGATGAAACATTTGAATATCAAACATTAACTTATGAGCAGTTAACCGCTAATTATACAATTGTTTATGCTTATGAAGATGTTTGGGTAAATTGGTGCGGTAGCACTTTTGAAGATGAAAAGTATCTTTTTAAAGACAGTCAAAACAAAAAATATGTTGTCGATGACGACGTAATTTACGAGTGTGATGAGAACGAAAAGATTGAGCTTTTCGGTAAAGAGTATTATTTACCTGTTTTAGCTGAAGGTGTAACGATAGATGATATTAACCCTTGCGAAGCAAACAAAACTTATGATGATTATTACACTTTCACCTTGCAAGGTAGCCAGTTTAAATATGTCGGTGAAAAGCCTGAGGAAATTAAGAGCATTGATTTTGTCGATATAGGAACGGTTTGGAGAACACTTGAGTACAACAAGCCTGTGCCATTTACTGCCGAGGTAAATCCTGACAGCGATTGTGTAAACCAAATGGACCTTGTAAAAGAATCGTGGAGAAATACCAAAGATAACACCGAGTATAGCTCTGATGACACCGTTGCGAAAAACCTAACCTATGGTACTTATGAATATACCGCAACCTTAAAAGCAAAAGACGGTTATGTTTTCGACCCTGAATTCAGATTTGTTTATGGTGGTACAGAATATGCACCTCAAACATTTAGCTTCAGACTTGCTGATGGTAAGAAAACACTTATTCTTTCAGATTTTATTCAGCCTATAACTACATCGCATACTCACAAATTAGTTGTTAAAAAGAAGAAATCGGCAACCCATTTTGCGAATGGATATTCTGGTGATAAGGTTTGCTCAATCTGCGGAAAAACACTTTCAAAAGGTCATAGTACTGCTAGACTAAAGTTAAAAACACCGGGTTTCAGCGTTACCGCTGGCAATAAGTCTTTTAAGGTTAAATATTCAAAAGTTAAAGATGCAACAGGCTTTCAGGTTCGTTATAAATGTGGCGGAAGTTGGATTACAAAGAATTTCAATACCAAAAAATCGGTAACAAAAACAATCAACAAACTTAAAAAAGCAAAGAAATATACTGTTCAAATCAGGGCTTTCGTAAAATCAGGCAAAAAGACAGCATATAGCGATTGGACAAAGACAAAAAAAGTTACAGTAAAATAAATACAAAAAGCAGGGGTAAACTCCCCTGCTTTTTTTGCAAAATTTTGTACAGGGTCACTCTTTACTTTCACTCGGATGACGTGTTTTTGGCATAAAAATGCAAATATTTTTGATTTTTAGCCAAAAAATGCCCGAAAACACCCTAAAATACGCAGAAAAATTCAAAAAATGCTTGACAAATTTGACTTTATGATATAAAATTATAAGGCTAATGTATTTTCGGTTTTTATGTCCGAAAATCGTTAAGACTTTTTGAAAGGAGAGAATTTATGCCTACTTTTAACCAGTTAGTCCGTACAGGCAGACAAGTTTCTGTAAAGAAATCAACTGCTCCTGCTTTGAACAAAGGATTTAACTCAAAGAAAAGCATTGCTACAGACCAGTCATCTCCACAAAAACGTGGCGTTTGCACAACTGTAAAAACAATGACACCTAAGAAACCTAACTCAGCACTTCGTAAAGTTGCCCGTGTTCGTCTTTCAAACGGTATCGAAGTTTCAGCATACATTCCAGGTATTGGACATAATTTGCAGGAACACTCAGTTGTACTTATCCGTGGCGGTAGAGTAAAAGACTTGCCTGGTGTTCGTTATCACATTATCCGTGGTACACTTGATACACAGGGTGTAGCAGACAGAATGCAAGGCCGTTCAAAATACGGTGCAAAGCGTCCTAAAAAATAATCAGACGCTGAAAAATTTAACTTGATGAAATTCTATATGCATTGCAAATTATTGCAAAGGCAGTTTATATATAATGTAATCTGCCTCGGTGTTATACGGGAATTTACTCGAGTACCTAAGATATCATTATTATGAAGGAGGGAAGCGAAATGCCAAGAAGAGGCCAGATCGCAAAGCGTGATGTATTACCAGATCCGCTTTATAATTCAAAATTGGTAACTCGCCTTATCAACAACATTATGCTTGATGGTAAAAAAGGCGTTGCTCAGAAAATTGTTTATGGCGCTTTTGATATTGTTAATGAGAAAACAGGTCGTGAGGCTTTAGAGGTTTTTGAAGAAGCAATGGAAAATGTTATGCCACAGTTAGAGGTTAAGGCTCGTCGTGTTGGTGGTTCAACTTATCAGGTTCCTATGGAGGTTAGACCTGAAAGAAGACAAACTTTAGGTCTTCGTTGGATTACACTTTACAGCCGCCAAAGAAACGAAAGAACAATGAAAGAGCGTTTAGCTAACGAAATTTTAGACGCACTCAACGGTAACGGCGGTGCTGCTAAAAAGCGTGACGATACACATAAAATGGCAGAGGCTAATAAAGCGTTTGCACATTACAGATGGTAATAAGTTAAATCATCGAAAGATATTTAAAATATCAGAATTAAGTAAAAGGAGAAAAGTATGCCAAGAAAAGTATCTCTTGAAAAAACAAGAAATATTGGTATTATGGCTCACATTGATGCAGGTAAAACTACAACAACCGAGCGTATTTTGTTTTACACAGGTATAAACCACAAAATCGGTGAAACACACGACGGTGCTGCAACAATGGACTGGATGGAGCAGGAGCAGGAAAGAGGTATTACAATTACTTCTGCTGCTACTACTTGTTTCTGGAAAGAACACAGAATTAACATCATCGACACTCCAGGTCACGTTGACTTTACTGTTGAAGTACAGCGTTCACTTCGTGTTCTTGATGGTTCTGTTACCGTTCTTTGCGCAAAAGGCGGCGTTGAGCCACAGTCTGAAACCGTATGGCGTCAGGCTGATGAATATAATGTACCAAGAATGATATTCGTTAACAAAATGGATATTATGGGTGCAGATTTCTACCATGTTCTTGATATGATTAAAGAAAGATTTAATTGCAACGCAGTTCCAATTCAATTACCTATCGGTTTTGAAGATACATTTGAAGGAATTGTTGACTTAATCAATAACAATGCAATTAAATATATTAACCCTGATAAAGAAAAGGGTATGAAATTTGAAGTAGTTGAAATTCCTGATGATTTGAAAGATAAGGCTGCCCAGTACAGAACTGCTCTTATTGAGCATGTTGTTGAGCAGGACGAAGAATTGATGGAAAAATACTTCGAGGGTGGCGAAGAAGCTATCTCAGTTGATGAAATTAAGAAAGTTATTCGTGCCTCAACTATTGCAAACACTATGGTTCCTGTAAC
>CACZIY010000040.1 GCA_902781345.1 Oscillospiraceae bacterium
AAAGATAAATTTGAGTTTGAGATAAAAAGCTTTGAAAAAACCGCATTAAGTGCTAAAAACATTTGGTTTAGGTATGAAAAAAATTCGCCTGATATTTTAAAGGGTGTTAGCTTTGAGTTAAAACAAGGCGAGATTTTGAGTATTTTAGGTTCAAACGGTAGCGGTAAAACAACGCTTTTAAATGTTTTGAGCAAGCTTTGCAACGCTTACAGTGGCAAAATTGAAGTGTTTGGAAAAAACATTAAAAAGTTTGGTGGCAACTCGCTTTATGCTGATAAACTTTCATATTTGGTGCAAAATCCCGCGAGCGTTTTTGTAAAGCAAACAGTTTTTGAGGATTTTAAAGAAATCGAAAAAGATGAAAATATAATAAAAGAATTTTCAGAAAAATTTGGTGTTTCAGATTTGCTAAATCGCCACCCGTTTGATTTAAGCGGCGGTGAAATGCAAAAATGCGCTTTGATTAAGGTGTTGTTTAAAAGACCAAAGATTTTGCTTTTAGATGAGCCTACAAAATCGCTTGACGCAGTTTTTGAAGCGGACCTTGCAAAAATTTTAAATGATTTAAAAGAACAAGGCACTTCAATAATTATTGTTACTCATAATGTTGAATTTGCAGCGAAAGTTTCTGACAGATGCGCTTTGTTGTTTAACGGCAAGTTAGCAGCAATTTGCGAAAAGCACAAGTTTTTCTCGCAAAATCAATATTACACAACTGCAAGTAGCAGAATTTCAAACGGTGTTTTTGAAAACACTGTTTTGCCAAAGGAGGTTGTTGCCCTTTGTCAAAAACAAAAAGGTTGATTTTTTCGCTGATATTAGTTACAGCTTGCGTTTTGCTTGTAATTGTCGGCTCAATTTTTTTTGAAGAAAAAAACAGTGCGTTTATTTCAGTCGGGTTTGTAATAATTGCACTTGTTGTTATGTTTTTATCTTTCGAGCAAAAAGAAAAAACCTCAATCTACATTTCATTAGTCGCAACTTTAACCGCTTTTTCGGTAGTCGGCAGAATAATATTTTCGGTTATTCCTGGCTTCAAACCCGTTGCCGCAATAACGATTTTAACAGGCGTATATCTTGGCTATCAGGCAGGCTTTTTGTGCGGCTCGCTTTCGGCGGTAATTTCAAATTTCTATTTCGGTCAAGGCGGTTGGACCCCGTTTCAAATGTTGGGCTGGGGACTGATAGGACTGTTTGCAGGGCTTTTAGCAAGGTATTTGAAAAAAACTTGGGCAATGGCGATTTTTTCAGCAATTTGCGGATTGTTTTTCTCTATTACAATGGAAGTCTGGAATGTAATTTTTGTAGATAATTATTTTAATTTCGCAAGGTTTTACTTAACATTCGGCTTGGCATTGCCATCAACAGCGGAATACGCAATTTCAAATGTGATTTTTATAGTTTTGTTAAACAAACCATTTGGCAGCGTTTTAAAAAGAATTACAACAAAATATCAACTAAAATAAAAAAATCTCCTCTGAAAAATCAGAAGAGATTTTTTGTTTTTAAATTATTGAGCAGCAGAAGTAGCTTCTGCAGTTGTTGAGTAAACAATCTTATCAGCGGTGTAATAATCAATTGCTGATTGGTTTTTCTCAATCTTCATTTCTTTGTAAGCTTTTTCAACAATAGTTTTATCATAAGTAGCTTTTGTTAATACTTTTACTGCAGACTCTTTATAAGCTGTTTTCAAAGCGTTACCTGATGAGTCTTTATCTTTCATAATATCTTGTTTGTAGTATAAAGTATAAGCTGAATCTGTTTTGACAATCTTTGTTTCGCCAGCTTTTAATTTTTTAATTGCACTGAAGTTTTCGCTGGCTTCGTCTTTATCGCTTAAAGCTTTGTTAGCGGCTTTGCTTAACAAAACATCATCATAGCTTGAACTGCTTGAGCTTGAGTCATCGCCTGAACTGTATTTTGATTGATAATTTGAATAAACAGTAGCAAAATCAGTTCCTTTTTTAAGTTGTTTTTCATAGCTCTTTAAATCTTTTTCGTTTGACTCTTTTGTAGAATCTTCAGAGCTTGAAACATCAATTGTAATATAATTTACAGGGCAGAAATCTTCTTTAAGACATTTAGTTATCTTGCTGTTTTCAGGTCTTAAAGAGCCTGCAAGCTGTTTGATTGAAGAGTCAATCTTTTTAGCGGTTGTAGTTTCAACAGTTGTAGTAGTTTCACCCTTTTTAGTAGAAGCAGCAGTAGTTGTTGTAGTAGTTTCTTCTTTTTCAGGTTCGTTAATGTAGTAGTCATAAACTACTTCTTCTTTATAAAAACGGTTTACATAGTATTGTTTGAAAGTATCATACGAAATACCGTTCTTTTCATACAAATATGTTTCCCAAATTGATTTAAGGCTGTATTGTTGTTCAAAATAAGAGATTACATCATCAGAAACTGTTTCTCCCATTTTGTCAAACTGAACTTCAACGAAGGCATATTGTTTAGAAAGCTCTTGTGCTTTTGAAGCAGTCCAGGTTTCATAGTCCTTGCCTTCATATTTCAAATCAGTAATTTCTTTATACTTTTTACTGTTTTTCTCGTATTCTTCTTTAACATTCTCTTTAAACTCATTGTCAGCTTCCATTAACAAGCACATATAAGTTGAAGCCTTAATGTTTACAGTTTTGCCGCCGTATTTGATTACAAATGCATTTTCATTAGGTGTTGTTCTGCAAGATACTAAGCAACCGATTGCTAAAACAACAGTAAGAATTAATGCTAAAACTCTTTTAAAATTCATTTTTTTATTCTCCGTTCTAAGTGAATTTTTACATTTACTAAAATATTATACTACATTTCTTTTGAAATGTAAATAAAAAATTACAAAAATAAAAAATTTCTGCTATATATCTTGAAAAAAACTATAAAATATGCTAAAATAAACTAAACAAAGAAAAGGACTTTTTTATGAATATTATACTAATAGGAATGCCAGGTTGCGGCAAAAGCACTTGCGGTGTTTTAGTTGCAAAACAGATGTGCAAATCATTTTTAGATACCGACCTTTTAATTCAGGAAAATGAGGGTATGAAGCTCTCGCAAATCTTAGAAAAAAAGGGAATAGAATATTTTGAAAATGCTGAAAGAAATTCGGTTTTAACTTTATATACAAGAAATTGCATTATTGCAACAGGCGGCAGTATGGTTTGTTATGATGATGCAATGCAAAAATTAAAGCAAGACGGCATTGTAATTTACCTTGAATTAAGCTATAAAAATATGATGAAAAGAATTCGCAATTTTAAAACAAGAGGTGTTGTTTTAAAAGAGGGTTACACACCGAAGGATATGTATGATGAGCGAATTGTTCTTTATAAAAAATATGCCGATATTACTATCGACTGTAATAGAAATACTATTGATAATACAGTAGCTCGTATTATCGAGGAAATTGATAAATATGAAAAACAAAAAGAGGATTAAAAGTTTAATAGCAGTATTCTTGGTTTTTGTCATTTGCTTCTCTATTAATGTAAACGCTCAAGAAAAAGAGGAGTTTCAATCGGTAGATGTTGATGAAAATCAATTTTTGGCTACTTATGTTTCTTATCCTGCTGACTTTGAAAAAGATTTTATTTCTGCTATAAAGAATTACAAAAGCGAAATTAATGTTTCAAAATACAGAATTTACGGTAGCAATATAAGCGCTGTTTTATATGAAATCTGTAACAAGTACCCTGAATACTTTTATTATGATTTAAGCGGCACTTCTTATTCAACCTTTATGAACAGGGTTGCTGTAATTCGCCTTGAATACTATTATTCAGAGTCAAAGTGTAAAGATATGATTGCCCAATTAGAGCGAGCTGTAAAAACTCCGCTTGAACAGGTTGAAAAGTTAAACAATGATGAAGAAAAGTTTTTATTTATTCACGATTATATAGCAACTCATAATACTTATGATGAAGACGGACTTTCGGACAATGTAGATTTAGTTGACGATATTTCGTTTACCGCTTACGGCTGTTTAGTTCTTAATAAAAGCGTTTGTCAGGGTATGAGTGATGCGTTTATTCTTCTTTGTAAAAGGGCAGAGCTTTTATCTTATTTCGTTTCAAGCGAACCTTTGTGCCACGCTTGGAATATGGTAAAAATAGATGATAAGTATTATCATCTTGATATAACCTGGGACGATAACGCAACTAATTCGGGTTATGATTTTATAGAATTAAATGGTTATGTTTCACATAAATACTTTTTTAAAAGCGATGACCAATTTATTGAGTCAGGACATTCAAAATCGGGTAGAATTGATTGGGACACAGAAAATAAAGCTAATGACAGTGAAAGTTATAACAACTTTTATTGGGAAAATGTTGATTCTTGCATTTTCTACATTGGCGCATATTCTTATTATATTAAGGACGGCAAGTTAATTAAGAGGGACCGTTATTCCGGCTCAATCGAAACAGCTTATGTAATTCCAAACAAATCGGGTTGGGATTATAGCTATTCAAAGCTTGCATACGACTATACTACAAACTATTTATTCATAAATGAATATGACGGAATTTATGCTTATAATGCTGATTCTGGCGATGTTTTCAAGGTTTTCAATAACAGTGAAAACGGTTTGATTTTAGGTATTGCATTTTTTGGCGATGAACTAAAATATGATGTGGTAAAGAATAATAGCGTAGTTGCAACAAAAACCGCATCAATTGTTTTTCCTACATCTGAAAAGATTTTAGGCGACATTAATGATTCAGGCGAATTTGACATTAATGATATTCTTGATTTAAAACAGGCACTTGCAGGCTCTTTTGAGGGCTTGAACAAATATAATGCCGATATGAACGCTGACGGCGAAATAAATACGGCTGATTTATTGTTGATGAGAAAACAATATGTTGAGTGAACATTGTTTTAATTCTTAGGAGTGAGAATTATGACGAAAAGGTTAGTAACTTTGGTTTTGTCAGTAACTTTATTGCTGGCAACTGTTTTAGTTGCGCCTGAAACTGTTTTGGCTCAGCAAGAGGAGTATTTTCCTGAAAACTGGCAAGCCGCTGAAAGAGTAATTCTTTCGGCTTGGGATAATTATGAAGATGAAGCAGATGTTTCTGAGTTTAATATAGATTTAGACGATACAGATGTTTTTTGCGACAGATTATCCAGCAGAAATCCTGAATACTTTTATGTTACTGTTTTTAACATAGGCTACAGCAGTGCAAGCGACTATGTTTTAACAGTTTATTTTGACTATTTTTACACGCAAGATAAAGTAGTAGAAATGCGAGAGGAAATTGAGCAAAAAGCAAATTCGGTTTTAAACTCAATTCCTGATAATTTGGCTGATGAAGAAAAATTATTGTTCTTGTATGATTATATTGCGTCAAACAATAATTATGACTTTTTGGTATTCAGCGACTACAACGAAAACTTGAAACCTGAAATTCGTACAGTTTATGGCTGTTTAATTAACAACCTTTCAATTTGTGAGGGTATAGCGCAAACATTGATTTATTTTTGCAAAAGGCTTGATATTGAATGTTACGCTGTCGGCAGCGACAGTATGAACCACGAATGGAACATGGTAAAGCTTGGTAATAATTATTATCATATTGATATTACCTATGCTTCGCCTGGTTTTGAAAAAGACACTGAGGGCGGTCAGTTCCAGCCTTATGGCTACATTTCTCACGATTACTTCTTAATTAGTGATAAGCAAATTAAAAGCCTTGACCATAAGGGTTGGGATATTCCGTTTTTGGCAACCGATAGCACAACTTATGAAAAGGCTTATTGGAAAAATGTTTTTGGTCAAGTCGGTTTTGTTGATGGTTTTGCTTATTTCATAAGAAACGGAAAATTAAGTAGATGTAATTTGAGTTCTGGTGCAATAACCGATTTATATATAATACCAAAATGCTATTTCAAGAGTAAAGACGGTTATAAAAGAATTTGGGTACCTTATACCGTAACTGATGATAGTGAGGGCTCAGGCTTCCATACCATTTTTAGCTTTGATTATGAGCGAAACAACTTGTATTTTGAAATGGGCAACACCGCTTATTCTTATAATGTAAATACAAAATCAATCGTTTCGGTTTATTCGCTTTCAAAAACCGGTTATATTTTATCATTGTGTTATAAAAACAACAGGCTTTATATGACTACTAATGATATAAACGATAAAATTAAAACAGAAGCTTTTTATTTCGGTGAAAAATCATTAAGCGCTGATAAATTGCCTGATTATACAGGAGCTTTGTTTTATGCTGGCGATATTGATTTAAACGGAAAAATAGGTATTTCTGATGTTTTAGCTTTGAAAAAATATTTAGCAAAAGCTGTAGCTGAAATTTCGCTTGAAAATGCTGATATTAATAAAGATGATGTTATTAACTTGCTTGATTTAGCAAGGTTAAAAGTAATTTATATGAATATGAAATAACGGGGAGAAAAGGTTGTGGAATTTTTAATATCTAAACATAAGGAAAAATTAAATTTTTGCGGTCGATACGGTTTTTTAAACGACATTTTGTATCTTGAATTTACTGCAAGCGGTTTTGAATTTTGCGGTGATTTTAATAATAGCGATGTTGTAATTGATACTGAAATCAAAGCAGAAAACGGACTTTTAGCAGTAATTTTGGATGATGAATTTGAAAGTATGAAAGAAATCCCTGTTTTTGCAGGCGAGCAAAAAATCACTATTGCTGAAAATTTAAATGGCAAGCACACTGTAAAGGTTTTGAAATTAGTTGAATACAGCAAAGGCTTTTATGCAATAAAATCTTTGATTTTTGACGGCTCAATTTTGCAAAAACCGAAACAAAGAGCGTTAAAATTTGAGTTTTACGGCGACTCTTTGACTTGCGGTTACGGTAATTTATCAAGCAATCGTGAATCGCCAAATCCTTTCGGTCTTTTGGAACATGGTTATCGCACTTGGGCTGCACTTCTTTGTGAAAAAATGGGTGCGCAAATGTCAGCGGTTTCATCATCAGGTCAAGGTGTTTTGACTGATTGCGGCGGCAACCCTGAGGGTGTAATTTTTAAATACTACGATATGGCGTTACCGTCATTTAAGATTAAATGGGATTTTAACGATTATCAGCCTGATGTTATTTTCATTTATATTGGTACAAATGATATTAACTATTGGCGTATGAACGAAAACGCAGAGCCTGATTGGGCAGATTTTGATAAGGCTTCAAAGGTTTTGCTTGAAAGCTTGAGAGAAAAATGTCCGAACAGCAAAATAGTTTACTTGTTAGGCCATGATGCAGGCAATATTTATTTTGACGGTGTTGAAAAAGAGTATAAAGCATTAGCAAGTCAGTATGACAATGTTTATTATTGTGGCGGACTTTCTTCAACTCAAAGTGGTGGCGACTGGCACCCGAATGTGTCAGACCATAAAATGATTTTTGAAAAGCTTTATAAGTTTGTCAGCGAAAATATAAAATTGTAAAATGAAAAGGAGTGCTAAGCACTCCTTTTTTTATGTTGTGAACGACTAATAGGCATTTTTTAAGCTTTTGTATTATATTTTTTTAAACATGCACCGCATTTAGGACATTTTTCATCTTCAAATGGTCCTTCTTGTCCACAAATTCCACACCAATAAGGAATATTTGGTTGACCGTTGATAAAGACTTGACCGCAATTTGAGCAAGCATAGTTTTTGCCATCTTGTTCTTGTGAACAAACAGGGCAAATAATCTTTCCATTGTTTTGTTGTCCAATCCATATAGGTACATCGGTTGTTTTAAATGAAATGCGAGGCTTGATAGGTTCTTTATTAAAACTGCTTTTTGACGTTTCTTTTGCTTCACTATCATTATCTTGAGAATTCTTTATCAAAATTTCAATTATTGTCTTAATATCATCATTGTTTGCTTGATTATCATTTATTTCTTGCAATAATCTAATGATTTCACCAAATCCAATAAACAACATTCCTGATACAAATGAACCAAAGAAACCCAAAAGGAAAATCAGTTCTGTGTTATCACCTTTGCTTGATGCCGCTATAATAATTGCACCTGCAATACCTAAACCAATAATGATACCACCAATGTAGTAGAAAATTTTTGAAGCCGTATTTTTTCCATTCATTTTTTTATTCCTCCATAATTAAAAAAGTGTGCGCAACCGAAGTTACACACACCGAAAAATGCATAACCTCTGATTTGCTACCACACAAAACTTTTTGCATTTACCAGAAATGACAAAAATGAAGTCAGCATTTTTACCTAAATAAAAAAGGCACTTCTGGCTTTTGCAAAAAATTTAGTTTTGTGTGGTAACTTCATTATATAATATAAAAAAACAATTGTCAATATATTATCGGTTTTAAAAAGGTTAGTGAATGTTTTAGTTTGCACAGGCTTTGTATGGACGGGTCGTGTAGGAACCCGACCCCTACAACAAACATTAAAATTTGCACAAACCAAAAAAGCCTTCCCCTGGGGGAAGGTGGCAAGCGGAACGCTTGACGGATGAGGGCAATTAAAAGCCTTCCCCTCGAGGGGAAGGTGGGTTGCGAGCAAAGCGAGCCAACTCGGATGAGGTGCTAACAAAAACACCTCATCAGTCACCTACGGCGACAGCTTCTCCTCAAGGAGAAGCCATTTTTCTTGACATTAAAAAATTACTATGATATAATGAATTTGCCAAACATAATCGAATATTTTTCTAACTGGATGTGTATTTTTATTATGGTAAAAATGCATACTCTTTTCACACATCTATGTTAGAAGTGGGATTATGTTTGGCGACAGTTGAGCTATGCATTTTTCGTGCGTAGCTTATGCTGCGCATTTTTTTATTATAAGGAGAAAATAAAATGAATGAAAAAAAAAAAGAAGATTTGGAATTATTGTATGATATGGAAAAGAACGATTATATGATGGGGCAAATGATTAAAGAAATTGACACCACCATAGACACATTAGGAAAAGAAAAGAAAATAGAAAAACACATATTTACCGGTGATTATTTTAGCAAAGCGTTCTTTGGTGGAATAATCGGAGGAATAATCGGAGCCTTTTGGTTGGCTATATTAAAAGGTTTTTTAGGTTTTCTTTTAGGTGCTGTATTAGGATTTATTATAGGTGCAATAATGGGCGCTATTGTAGAACATAATAATATTTCAACAATTCAGGGGAAAGCAAATGCGAGATATGCAAAAGAAGTTGAAGAAGATAAGCAAAGGGTTAAGGCTGAATTACGAGAAATCACATTTTTAAGAAATCAAAAGAATGATATAATTGAACAAAAGTCGGCATCGCGAAGAAATCTTGCTGATTTTTATGTAAAAATCGGAATTGACAGAGATTACAGACAGTTGATAGCCGTTGGTTATATGTATGATTTTATGCGTCTTGGAATTGCAACAAAATTAGAGGGTGCAGACGGTTTATACTATTTAATCAGAAAAGAATTAAGATATGACCAACTTCAAGCGACTATGGACGAAATTTCTGCAAAGCTTGATACTTTAATAGACCAAAATTCACTTATTTACAGTGAATTAAAAAAGATTGACAGAAAATGCAGTGATATTGTTAAGAATACCGCAGAAATAGCGTTTAATACCGCTAAAATTGCTTCAAATACTACCAATATTAACTCGCAAGTCCAAAAAAACAATGAAACATTAGAAAAATTAGCAAAAAGTTCAGCAATAAACAACTATATTACTGAAAGAATCAGAAGAGAGCAAAGATACCAACATTATTTAACTAACAATCATGTATATGATGATTAAATAACTTATTTTTTTCACTTTTTCTCTTTATTTATTAAAAGTATTATGTTATAATTAATTTAATTGATATTCTTTGTATTTAAGGAGAAAGTAAATGAATTATAAACAGTTTAAAAGCGGAACAGATATTCGCGGTATTGCCGCAGAGGGTGTTGAAAACGAACACATCAACCTAACTGATGATGTTATCAAAACTATGGCAAACGGTTTTTTGGTTTGGTTTACTGAAAAATACAATAAAAAAGCAAACGAAATTACTGTTTCTGTCGGCCACGACTCAAGAATTTCAGCCGATAGAATTAAAAACGATGTTATAGAGGTATTTGTTTCAAAAGGCGTTAAGGTACTTGACTGCTCACTCAGCAGTACACCGTCAATGTTTATGACTACTGTTGTAAAGGGTTGTGATGCGGCTGTTCAAATTACCGCTTCACACCACCCATTTAATAGAAACGGTCTTAAATTTTTCACTCGTGAGGGCGGCGTTTCTGGCGATGATATTTCGGCAATTCTTGAAAATGCACAGCAAAATAAACAAGTTGAAAACGCTTGTGGCAGCGCCGAAAAAATAGACTTTATGAGCGAATACTCGAAAATTCTTCGTGATAAAATCATTGAAGAAACAGGCGAGCAAAAACCGCTTGAAGGTTTAAAAATCATTGTTGACGCAGGTAACGGAGCAGGCGGATTTTATGCTTATGATGTTTTAAAACCGCTTGGTGCTGATATTTCAGGCAGTCAATTCTTAGAACCTGACGGAATGTTCCCAAACCACATTCCAAATCCTGAAAACAAAGTTGCTATGAAAGCAATTTCTGACGCAACTGTAAAAAATCACGCTGACCTTGGCGTAATTTTTGATACCGATGTTGACAGAGCTTCTTGCGTTTCATCAGACGGTAAAGAAATTAACCGCAACCGCATTGTTGCACTCGCTGCCGCAATTGCGCTCGAAAATAATGCTGGCGGAACAGTTGTTACCGACTCGGTAACTTCAAGTGGTTTGAAAGAGTTTATTGAAAATGATTTAGGCGGAAAACATCTTCGCTTTAAAAGAGGTTATAAAAATGTAATTGATGAGGCTGTTCGCCTTGAAAACGAGGGAATAAGCGCACCGCTTGCAATTGAAACCTCAGGCCACGCAGCATTTAAAGAAAACTATTTTCTTGATGACGGTGCTTACCTTATTACAAAAATCATTATTAAAGCGTCTAAACTCCGAAAGAAAGGCAAATCAATTGATGATTTAATTGCTAACCTTAAAGAGCCGAAAGATTTAGTTGAGCTTCGTTTTAAAATCAACGAGGAAGATTTTAAAGCTTATGGTCAAAAGGTTATTGATGATTTGTTCGCTTTCGGCAAGAAAAACAATATGAACATTGCACCTGACAATCACGAGGGTATCAGAATTTCAATTAATGATGGTTGGTTTTTACTTCGTCTTTCGGTGCATGACCCTATTATGCCGCTTAACATTGAGTCAGACGAGCAAAATGGTTGTAAGACAATCGCAAAAGTAGTTTATGAATTTTTGAAAAACTATGATAAACTTGATTTATCAGCAATTGAAAATTACTTAAATTGAGGAATTTTTTATGAGTTATATTACTGAAAAAGCTAAGGAATTAAAGGTTACAGGCGAATATGATGTAGTAGTTGCAGGTGGCGGTATCGCAGGCGTTTGCGCGGCTTTAGCAGCTAAAAGAAAAGGCGCAAAGGTTTTACTTATTGAAAAGCAGTTTTTGTTAGGCGGACTTGCAACCTTAGGACTTATTACAATCTATTTACCGCTTTGCGACGGAGAGGGTAAGCAGGTTTCTTTTGGTATCGCTGAAGAGCTTTTGCACCTTTCTATGAAGCACGGTTATGAAGCAAAATACCCAAAACCTTGGCTTGAAAACGGTACTTTAGAAGACAAGAAAAAATGCCGTTTTGAAGTGCAGTACAACGCAAATTTATTCGGCATTTTGCTTGAAAAATTGTTAATAGATGAGGGCGTTGAAATTCTTTATGGTACAAGCGTTTGCAACACCATTTTAGAAGATGAAAAAATCAAATATCTCGTTGTTGAAAACAAATCGGGCAGAAGTGCAGTAGGTTGCAAAAGTGTTGTAGATGCAACAGGCGATGCCGATGTTTGTTTCATTTCAAATGACAAAACAGAAACTTTTAAACAGGGAAATATACTTGCGGGTTGGTATTATTACCACGAGAAAAACGAATATAAATTAAAAATGCTCGGTTGGGCAGATATTCCTGATAAATTTAAAACAAAAGAACAAAAAGAATTAGAAAAAAGCCTAAAAAGGTATTCGGGGCTTGATGCAAAAGAGCTTACAGAACAAGTTATTACCGCTCACGCTTTTTCTCTTGATGATTTTTTGAAAAAAGGCGGCATTTCAAAAGAATATAATTTAGGAACGCTTGCAACAATTCCGCAAATCAGAATGACAAGGCGAATTGTTTCGGATTACGAAATTGACGATACTGAAATGCACAAAGAGTTTTCTGACAGCGTTGGTCTTTTCAGCGATTGGCGAAAGGCGGGACCTGTTTATGAACTACCGTTTTCTTGCCTTTACTCAACAAAAATCAAAAACCTTATAACCGCGGGCAGATGTATTTCGGTAACTGATGCTATGTGGGATATTACTCGTGTAATTCCCGTTTGTGCCGTTTCCGGTCAAGCGGCAGGAACAGCAGCGGCTTTTACTGATGATTTTAAAAACCTATCGGTTGAAAAGTTGCAAAAAGCTTTACAACAAGACGGCGTAGTTTTACACGAAAAAGATTTATAAAAAACAAAAAATTCCGTAGATTTTTCTACGGAATTTTTTATATTATGTTTATTACATACTTCTTTTTAAAATATCTTCAACTTCTTGCACAGTTAGTTTTTTGTAACCGTCTTCTAAAATTAAAGTTGCTTTAACAATATCTTTTAAATTTTCATTTGTAGCGCCAAGCTCGGAAATATTCATTGCAAGGCCGAGTTCTTTCATCCATTTTTCCATCTCGCAAAGTCCCTCGTTTGCTACTTGCTCATCAGTTTTATCTTCGGAATTAACACCCCAAACATTAATTGCAAATCTCTTGAATTTTTGAAGTCCGTAAGGCATAATATGTCGATAATAAGGAAGCGATACCGCAGCAAGAGTCATTCCATGAGTAGCATCAGTAACTGCGCCAACCGCTTGACCAAGCATATGTACTTCCCAATCACCCGGTTTACCCATCTTAATTAAAGTGTTAAGAGCCCATGTTGCAGTCCACATTATATTACTTCTTGCCTCATAATTTTTAGGGTCAACATTCGCAATTTTACTTGAAACAATCAAAGAACGCATAAGCCCTTCTGCAATATAGTCAGAAGTATTATCATCTTCACCCGAAAAATATTGTTCGCAAATATGATTAAAAATATCATAAATGCCCGCAACCATTTGATAATGCGGTAAAGTCATTGTATATTCGGGATTTAAAATTGAAAAACGGGGCATGATTTTTTCATCAGCAAAAACATGACCGATTTTTAACTTTTCTTTGCGATTTGTAATAACCGAACCGGCGTTCATTTCAGAACCTGTTCCCACCATTGTAAGCACACAACCTACCGGTAATGTTTCACATGTCGGCTCTTCAAATTTTAAATAATACTTTTCCCAAGGGTCTTCATCGCAATTAACCGAAACCGAAACCGCTTTTGCATAATCGCAAACCGAACCGCCGCCGACTGCCAAAAGCAAATCAGCTTTTGCTTTTCTTGCGATTTCAATACCTTCATAAAGCTTTTCAAGAGTCGGGTTTGGCATAACGCCTGCAATTTCAGCAACTTTTTTACCGCTTTTATTTAAAATATTTATAACTTCATCATAAATTCCGTTCTTTTTAATTGAACCGCCACCATATATTAAAACAACGTTGTCTCCGTATTTTTCAAGCTCTACGCTCAAATTTTCAAGTGAATTACTACCAAAATAAAGCTTTGTGGGATTGCAATAACTAAAATTTCCTAACATAATATCTCCTTAAAAATCAAAATCGTTTGCTGAAAAACTGCCGTTAATTAACTTGGCGCCGACAATGTTAATGTCAGGATATTTTTCCCTTAAATCCTTTGTCGGTTTTTCAACACCCGTGCTGCCTGATGTTGCAAAAATAATAACCTTTTTACCCGAAAAATCGTTACTTTCGATAAAGGTATTAATAATATGCGGTGCTGTGTACCACCAAATCGGAAAACCGATAAAAACAGTATCATAAGCCGATAAATCAACATTTTTTGCCATTTCAGGACGAGAATTTTTATCTTTCATTTCAATAGAACTGCGAGAATTGCCGTTTCGCCAATCAAGGTCAGCCGAAGTGTATTTTTGAGTTGGTTCAATTTCAAACAAATCGGCATCAAGAATTTTTGCTAACTGCTCAGCCTTTTTAGCGGTTACACCGCTTGCCGAAAAATAGGTTACAATTGATTTT
>CACZIY010000041.1 GCA_902781345.1 Oscillospiraceae bacterium
GTTTGGGACAAAATTCCTGAAAAACTTATTGATGCCGGCTGTGCATTAAGCGGTTGCGGCCCTGCATTTGTTTATATGATGATTGAGGCTTTGGCTGATGGTGCAGTTGACTGCGGTTTACCAAGAGATAAGGCGTTGAAATTTGCATCACAAACTGTTAAAGGCTCGGCTATGATGGTACAGCAAACAGGCAAACACCCTGGCCTTTTGAAAGATGAGGTTTGCTCACCTGGTGGCGCTACAATTGAGGGCGTTAAAGCACTTGAAAACAACGGTTTCAGAGGTGCAATTATGAAGGCGGTAACAAAAGCTTACAAAAAAACAGTTGAATTAGGTAAATAAAGATAAACGGGAACATAAGACAAAGTGAGTTGTTTATGCAAAATAAAAGCACCCTTATGGGTGCTTTTTAATTTATTGTTTTATTTAATTGGAACAGTCCAACCGTATTTGTCATCAATTTTGCCCCATTGAATACCTGTTAAAGTATCATAGAGCTTTTGAGTAACAGCGCCGATTTCGCCATTATTGATAATAAACTTTTTGCCTTTATAGCAAAGCTCACCGATTGGTGAAACTACTGCGGCAGTACCGCAACCCCAAGCCTCTTTAAGCTCGCCACTTTCAAGGGCTTTTCCGAGTTCATCAACGCTTAACAGTCTCTCGCTAACCTTATAGCCTTTGTCTTTAAGCACTTCAATACAAGATTTTCTTGTAATACCTGGTAAAATTGAGCCTGTCAATTTAGGAGTTACAATTTCATCGCCGATTTTGAACATAACATTCATAGCGCCGACCTCTTCGATATATTTACGCTCAACACCATCGAGCCATAATACTTGTGAATAACCCATTTTTTCAGCTTTTTCACCAGCACGAGTTGATGCAGCATAGTTACCGCCACATTTTGTGTAGCCTGTACCGCCACGAACGGCTCTAACATCTTCATCTTCAATCATAATTTTAACAGGGTTAATGCCCTCTTTATAATAACTGCCAACAGGTGAAGCGATAATCATAAATCTTGCGTGGTGAACACCGTGAACACCCAAGGTTTCATCATTACCAAACAAGAAAGGACGAATATAAAGTGAAGTACCCTCTGAATGAGGAACCCAATCCTTTTCAAGTGAAATAAAAGTTTTAAGTCCTTCTAAAAACATTTCTTCAGGAATTTCTGGCAAGCAAATTCTTTCAGCCGAGCTGTTAATTCTTTTAGCGTTTTCATCAGGTCTGAAAAGCTGAATACTGCCATCAGCCTTGCGATATGCTTTTAAGCCTTCAAAAACCTCTGCACCATAATGAAAAACGGTTGCAGCAGGATGAAGCGACATATTGCCGAATGGCTCAATTCGAGCGTCATGCCAGCCCTCTTCGGTCGAGTAGTCCATAATAAACATATGGTCGGTAAAGATTTTACCGAAGCCTAAAGTGCTATCCTCAGGTTTTTGCTTTAAATTAGTAGATTTGTTTATTTTAATTTCCATTTCTTACACCTTCTTCAAAAAATATAGTTTTTTTCGGAAATTAATTACATTAATTTTTGTAATCTCTCGTTTACTGCGAGTAAAAACTCTTCAGTATTTACTTTTTGCTTGTTTTCGAGAGTTGAAAGCAAGTAAAGGTCGCCTGTCATAACGCCCTCTTCAATTGTTTGAATAGTTGCTTTTTCAAGATTATCAGCGAATTTGCAAAGCTCTGGTGTATTATCAAGCTCGCCTCTTTTTCTCAATGCACCTGTCCAAGCGAAAAGTGTTGCAACAGAGTTTGTTGAAGTTTCTTCGCCTTTTAAGTGTTTGTAATAGTGGCGTTGTACTGTGCCGTGAGCAGCCTCATATTCATAAACACCCTCAGGGCTTACGAGTACCGAAGTCATCATAGCGAGTGAACCGTAAGCGGTTGCAACCATATCACTCATAACATCGCCGTCATAGTTTTTGCAAGCCCAGATGTAACCGCCCTCTGAACGAACTACACGAGCAACTGCATCATCAATAAGTGTATAGAAATATTCGATACCTGCTTTTTCAAATTTTTCTTTATATTCATTTTCATAGATTTCAGCGAAAATATCTTTAAATCTATGGTCGTATTTTTTAGAAATAGTATCCTTTGTAGCAAACCAAAGGTCTTTTTTCATATCGAGCGCAAAGTTAAAACAACTTCTTGCAAAAGATGAAATTGACTTATCAGTATTGTGTAAGCCTTGAATAATACCTGAAGTACCGTCAAATTGATGAATTAATTGTCTTGTTTCATTTCCATCTTTATCGGTACAAACAAGCTCGCATTTAGCACCCTCCGGCACTTGCATTTCGGTATTTTTATAAACATCGCCGTAAGCGTGACGAGCGATTGTAATAGGCTTAGTCCAAGTAGGAATAAAAGGTGTAATGCCTTTTACCAAAATAGGAGTTCTGAAAACTGTACCGTCTAAAATTGCACGGATTGTACCGTTTGGAGATTTCCACATTTCCTTTAAGTTATACTCTGGCATTCTTGCAGCGTTAGGAGTAATGGTAGCACATTTAACAGCAACACCGTATTTTTTAGTAGCTTCAGCAGAGTCAAAAGTAACTTTATCGTCAGTTTCGTTTCTGTGAACAAGACCTAAATCATAATACTCTGACTTTAAATCAACATAAGGGTAAATTAAAATATCCTTAATCATTTTCCAGATAATTCTGGTCATTTCGTCGCCGTCCATCTCGACTAATGGAGTTTTCATTTCAATTTTGCTCATTTTTAAAACACCTTTCATTTAAAAATTAATCTGTAAATTCTATTCCCTTTTCAAAGCTCATAGATTTTATTCTCGCAAGTGATTCAACATGTACTCCATAATCTTCGCGAATTCTTTTGCCGCCATCTTGAAACGCTTTTTCAATAACAATACCAGCACCGACAATTTCAGCATTTGCGGCATTAACTAAGTTAATAAGACCGACAAGCGCATTGCCCTTTGCCAAAAAGTCATCGATAATAAGCACTTTTTCGCCCTTTTTCAAAAACTCTTTTGAAAGAATAATATCATAAGTTGTTCCGTGAGTAAAAGACTCAACTTTGGAAGTATAAACATCGCCGTAGATATTTTTAGTCTTTGTTTTTTTAGCAAAAACAACAGGCACATCAAAATATTGTGCTGTGATACAGGCAATTCCAATACCCGAAGCCTCGATGGTAAGAATTTTATCAACCTGTTTATCAGCATATAATCTTTTAAATTCCTTACCGATTTCATTCATAAATTTAACATCAATCTGATGGTTTAAAAATGAATCGACTTTTAAAATATCGCCCTTTGCAACATGGCCGTCTCTTAAAATTTTTTCTTCCAATGCTTTCATTATCTTTATTTCCCTTAAAAAATATATTTAATAGATTTATTTTACCAAATTCAAGCGAAAAAATCAATATATTTTCCAAAAAAACAGCATTTTTTCACTTTAATAAAGACAAATTTCATTGATAAGAGTAATTATTAGAGATATAATAGTATAAGGAGATGATTATGTGAAATCCATTTTAATAAAAGACACCACCAGAGAAGAAAGAATACAGATAGTAAAGCAGTCACTTTATGCCTGCGGGACGGAATGTGAATTTTGCAGCGGTTGCGACAACAAAGGCGGAGGAAACATTGATAAAATTTATGAGCCATATATTAACGGTGAAAAAGAAATAGCCGAAATAAATCGAGAATACAACTCAAAAAGACTGATAAAATAAAAATCCACCCGCTTAGCGGGTGGATTTTTATTATTGCTTCTTTAATGCATTTCAAACCAATCAATAATAAATTATTTTCTAGTTATTAATACACTTTTTATTATATAAGCAATGGTTATCAACGTGTTATGCTTTTTTGCACGAAAAAGCACAGATTAACCTGTTTTCAGGTTAATCTGTGCTTAATCTTGGAGCATTATAAATTAAACTTCTTTTATACGCCATATTTCATCAGCATACTGCTGTATAGTACGGTCTGACGAGAATTTTCCTGCATTGCACATATTGATAAAGCACTTTTTAGCATAATCATATTTATCCTTTTGTGCATTGTTCATATCAATTTTTGTCTTAATATAGCTGTCGAAATCAAGCAACAGGAAATAGTGATCAGGTTGATGCCAACTTGCACCCTCTAAAATAGCGTCATATAGTTCTTTAAACATACCTGTGCCACCGTCATCAAGCGTACCGTCAATAAGAGTATCAAGCACACGTTTTATGCGCTTATCTTTATTGTAAAACTCTTTCGGATTATAAACATCTTTTATTTTCTCAATTTCTTCAACTCTTGCACCGAAAATAAAGTTGTTTTCTTCACCTGCTTCTTCTACGATCTCGATATTTGCACCGTCAAAAGTTCCTAAAGTACAAGCGCCGTTGAGCATCAACTTCATATTACCTGTACCGCTCGCCTCTGTGCCTGCGGTAGAAATCTGCTCCGAAACATCTGCCGCCGCAACTATTTTTTCAGCATAAGAAACATTATAATTTGATACAAAAGCAATCTTAATATATTTGCTTACTTCAAGGTCTTTTTCAATCAGTTTTCTAACCTCGTCAATAAGTTTGATTATTGCTTTTGCTCTGAAATATCCCTGAGCGGCTTTTGCACCAAAAATAAAAGTTGTAGGTTTAAAATCCTTTAATTCGCCGTTTTTTATTTCAAAATACAACTCTAAAATTCCCAATGCGTTAAGGAACTGGCGTTTGTATTCATGAAGTCGTTTAATCTGGACATCATAAATAGTTTCAGGGTCAACCGAAAAGCCGTCGTGCGACATAATGTAATCGGCAAGCACCTTTTTATTGTTTTTCTTAATATCAATAAATTTGTCGAGAACCTCTTTATCATTCGCAAACTTCTCTAACTTTTTAAGCTCACCAAGATTGTTAAGCCAAGATTCGCTGCCAAGCAATTCAGTAATAAGTGCGGATAATTCTGGATTACAAAGACCTATCCAGCGACGCTGTGTGATGCCGTTTGTTTTATTTTGAAATTTTTTAGGTTTCATTTCATACCAGCATTTAAGCACTTCATCTTTTAGAATCTCGGTATGTATTTTTGCAACTCCGTTTATATATTTTGAACAATAGCAAGCAAGATAAGCCATGTGAACTGTTTTATTCTGAATAATATCAACCTGAGGGTGAAGTTCTTCCGGAAAATTTGAAGCCTTTAATTCAGATTTGAATTTTGCATCTATTCTTTTGATAATTGCAACAATTTCCGGTGAAATCTTTCTTACAAATTTCATATTCCACTTTTCAAGTGCTTCTTGCATGATTGTATGGTTGGTATAATTAAAAACATTGCAGGCAATCACAAATGCTTTATCAAATCCGACTCCTTCAAGATTCAAAAGTCTTATTAGTTCCGGTATTGAAATTACAGGATGAGTGTCATTAAGCTGAATTGTAACTTCATCAGGTAATTTAGAAAAATCATCGCCATGCTTTGCTTTGAATTTCTTTAAAATATCCTGCAATGACGCTGACGAAAAGAAATACTGCTGTTTCAGTCTTAAAAGTTTACCTGAATCAGTACTGTCATTGGGATAAAGAACTCTTGAAATGTTCTCGGCGCTGTTTTTATTCTTTAATGATTTATCGTATTTTTGGTCATTAAATAAACCAAAATCAAATTCCTCTTTTGCCTCTGCCTGCCACAAACGAAGCGTGCCGATATTATCGGTATTATATCCTATTACAGGCATATCATAAGGTACAGCTCTTACAGTTTCGTCAGTAAATACAACCTCTACTGCTTCGCCCTCTTTTCTTATCGACCAAGGGTCGCCGTAACGTGTCCAATCATCAAGAAGTTCTTTCTGAAATCCGTTTTCAAAGGTCTGTTTGAAAAGACCGAATTTATATCTTATTCCATAGCCATCGAGCGGAAGCGAAAGTGTAGCCGCGCTATCAAGAAAACAAGCGGCCAGTCTGCCTAAACCACCGTTACCGAGAGCAGCATCTTCAACATCTTCCATCTTATTGATATTGTTACCGTATTTTTTCAGAATCTCTGAAACCTCATCGCTTAATTTTAAGCAGAAAAGATTGTTATATATAGCTCGTCCCACCAAAAATTCAGCAGATAGATAATAAGCCCTTTTATTCTCATTATGCTTTTTCTGCGAATCAGTCCATTTGTCCGAAATTTCAGCCATAACCGCATTTGAAACTACATTATGAAGTTCATTGGCTGATAAATCTTTAATTTCCTTTTGATATTCGGTTTTAGCAAATAAAGCAATGTTGTTTTCTAAATTTATCACCACTTATCAATCCTTTCTCATTCTCGAATAGAGTTTTGTATAATACAAAAGCTTTTCAAAATTCTCCGCTTTAAAATCTTTCTTTAAAATTCGCCACTTCCAATTTTCTCCGACAGTTGACGGGATATTCATTCGTGCTTCAGAACCGAGTCCTAAAATATCCTGCATTGTAATAATCGCAGTATCGCCGACCGAAGCCAACGCTGCTGAAATCATTCCCCAATTAAGGTCTCTCTTGCAATTCAAATACCTTTTAGCAAAACTTACATCTGCTCGTTTTGAAGTTTTTTGCCAGCCAAGTATTGTATCATTATCATGAGTACCTGTATAAACAACGCAGTTTTGAGTATAATTATGAGGTAAGTAATCACTTTCCTCGCGGGAATCAAAAGCGAACTGCAAAACTTTCATTCCCGGAAATTTGCTTTGTTTAAGCAATCTTCTTACGCTGAGAGTTAAAAATCCCAAGTCTTCTGCTATTATCGGAACTTTACCCAATTTCGACTTTATATCCTTAAATAAATCCATACCGGGACCTTTTCTCCAAACGCCGTTTTTAGCGGTTTTGCTGTCTGCTTTAATACAGTAATAAGAATCAAAGCCTCTAAAATGGTCAATTCTTATAACATCATATATTTTTAAACATTCAAAAAGTCGGTTTATCCACCAGGAATACCCGTCTTTTTTCATAAATTCCCAATTATAAAGCGGATTTCCCCATAACTGACCGTCTTTTGAAAAAGCATCCGGCGGACAGCCTGCAACCTCAATCGGATTTAAGTCTTCATCAAGCATAAACTGCTTCGGAGAAGACCATACGTCAGCGCTGTCAAGCGCAACGTAAATCGGCAAATCACCTATAATTTTTATTCCTTTTTCATTAGCGTATGATTTAAGAGCATTCCATTGCTCAAAAAACAAAAACTGAAGCATTTTATAATAATCTATACGCTCTTTACATTTTTCTCTGTATTTTTTTAAAGCACTTTTTTCTCTTAAACGAATATCATAGTCCCACTCTAAAAATGATTTACCGTCAAAACTGTCTTTTATCGCCATAAAAAGTGAGAAATCATCTAACCAAAATGCATTTTTCTCACAAAAATCATTATACTTCTTAGGTGTTTTTTCAAAAAAATGCTTTTGAACTTTTTTAAAAACCTTATGGCGTTCTACATAAATTAAACCGTAATCAACACTTTCTGGATTATTGCCCCAATTAACGTCTTTATATTCATCAGCCTTTAACAATCCTTGTTTTTCAAGTGTTTCAAGGTCGATGAAATAAGGATTACCCGCAAATGTAGAAAAACTTTGATACGGCGAATCGCCGTAAGAAGTAGGACAAAGGGGCAATAATTGCCAATAAGTCTGTCCGCTTTCATATAGAAAGTCGACGAAAGAGTAAGCATTTTCACCAAATGTACCTATGCCGAAATCTCCCGGCAAAGATGAAATATGCAATAAAACTCCGCTTGTTCTCATTATTACTGCCCCTTAATTTTTTTATTTCTTATTTTGCTTTTTTAAGTAATAATCAATCGCAAATTAACTTTTCTGTTTCTTTATCAAAAAGGTGAATTGTATCGGTATCCATATACAAAGAAACATCAGAATTGCTCTGCACTTTTTTGTTCGATGGAACATTTGCAATTATATTCACACCGCCGATATCGCTGTAAAGATAAATCTCAGAACCCATCATTTCAGCAATTTCAATATGAACATCAATTTTGTTGGTATTTTCACTATCACTATATTTGTCGTTTGCGTGAAGATTTTCAGGACGAATACCAAAAACCACCGTTTTTCCGATATATGATTTCAAGTAGTCATTCTTTTGCATTCTTTCAGGCAACAATACCGAATAATTATCAAATTCAGCAAAAAGTCTGCCGCCTTTTTCAGCAATTTTAACATCAATAGTATTCATTCTTGGAGTTCCGATAAAGCCTGCAACAAACATATTGCATGGATGATCATAAAGGTTAGCAGGAGTATCAACCTGCTGAATATATCCATCTTTCATAACAACGATTCTGTCAGCCATTGTCATAGCTTCGGTCTGGTCGTGAGTAACGTAAACAAAGGTTGTCTGCAGATTATTATGAAGTCTTGTAATCTGACTTCTCATCTCGGTACGCAGTTTTGCGTCGAGGTTTGAAAGCGGTTCGTCAAGCAAGAAAACGGCTGGGTCACGAACCATTGCACGACCGAGCGCAACACGCTGACGCTGACCGCCCGAAAGCGCTTTTGGTTTACGGTTAAGGTATTCTTCAATCTCAAGGATTTTAGCAACCTCACGAACTTTTCGGTCGATTTCTTTTTTATCAACCTTGCGAAGTTCGAGCGCAAAAGCCATATTTTTATAAACTGTCATGTGAGGGTAAAGCGCATAAGACTGGAACACCATTGCTATATCTCTGTCTTTCGGTGCAACCTTATTAACAAGGCGGTCGCCGATATACATTTCACCGTCGGTGATTTCCTCAAGGCCGGCAATCATACGAAGAGTTGTTGATTTACCGCAGCCCGAAGGTCCTACAAGTATAATAAATTCCTTATCTTTAATCTCAAGATTAAGGTTTGGAATAACCGTATGACCGCCATCATAAGTCTTTACAATATTTTTTAAAGTAATAGATGCCATTAAATTTCATTCCTTTCACGAAAACGAAATCAGTTAATTTTTAACACGCTCTCTCCTTCTATAAACTCATAAGGTATTAAAAGATGAACCGATTCTTCGTCTTCTTTTGATATAGCCTCGAGCAACGCAGCTAATCCGCATTTTGCAAGTTGCGACTCGGACTGTCTTATAGTAGTAAGTCTTGGATAAATATACTGTGTAAGGAGAAGACCGTCAAAACCCGTAATGGAAATATCTTTAGGCACCGAAATTCCCATATCGTTAAGCATTCTTATAGCGCCGATTGCCTGCACGTCGCCCATTGTAAAAATAGCAGTAATACCGTCGCATTTTGAAATAAGTTGCTTTACCGCCGACGCGCCATCCTCAAAACTGTACTTTGTCGTTTGATACTGCATATCAAAATCAAACTCAAGTCCATGCTTTTTAACGGAATTTAAAAAGCCATTAAATCTACGCTCGGAAATTTCGGAATTGTTAATATCGCCGCCGATAACGCCGAGTTTAGTATGACCATTTTCAATAAGATAATCAGTAATTTGTTCAGCCGCTTTAACATCGTCCGTACCGACGCTTGAAAGGTTATTATTACTGACATTCGGCGCTTGATTGGTAATCAAAACGCAAGGAACTTTTATCTTATTAAAATCCGATTCATACCGCTGCGGATTTCCTCCTAAAAATATAATTCCCGCAGGTCTTTTTTCATAGTATATTTTCAAAGCGGTTTTTGCTTCGTTATCATACTCATCAAGCACAAAAACCGATGAAGTATAAATGGTTTCGCCGATATGCTTTTGGATAATTTCAAGAATGGAATTAAGCAAAATATTTGAAACACCTTTAACAAGAATGGCTATATATCTGCCCTGCTGTTTTAATTGTTGAGCATTTGTATTTCTCACAAAATGATGCTCTTTCGCAACCGCTAAAATCTTGGTTCGGGCAGTTTCGCTCACATTCGGGTGATCATTCAACACCCTCGAAACAGTACCCACAGCATAACCGGACAATCTTGCAATATCTTTAATAGTCATAAAACCATTCCTTTTTTTGCATATAATGTTTTATTATACCGCAAATAAGGCTAAAACACAAGGTTTTTTGACAAGTAATTATCCTTTTACCGTGACAGGAATTATCCTTTTACCGCACCTGCAATAACACCTTTGATAATGTGTTTTTGACAAATGAGGTAGAATACAATAATCGGAATAATAGCGAGTACGAGCATCGCCATAAATCCTCCCATATCGGTATCGCCGTAAGCACCCTGCATAGCAATCTGAATAGCAACCGGAATTGTTTTATTATCTGTTCCCAAAACAAGATAAGGAAGCAAATAGTCATTCCATATCCACATTGCATTAAGAATTGCAACCGTAATTGCGGTTGGCTTTAAAATCGGGAACACTACTCTGAAAAAGCACTGCAAAGGATTGCAGCCGTCGATAGTTGCAGCCTCCTCAATTTCGAGAGGAATACTTTTTACAAAGCCCGATAGCATAAATACGGAAAGTCCCGCGCCAAAGCCTAAATAAACGAATACAATGCCGATAACATTATTAAGATTAAGTTCTCCAACGATATAGGTCATTGTAAACATTACCATTTGGAAAGGAACTATCATACTGAATACAAAGGCATAATAGATAACCTGAGTAATTTTGTTTTTAATTCTTGTAATAAACCATGAGGTCATTGCTGTGCAAAGGACAATTAAAACAACCGATGCAACAGTAATAAATAAAGATCTTCCGAAGGCTGCAAAAAAGCCTGATGAAGAAAGACCGTTTATATAGTTTTCAAGTCCTACAAAGGTTTGAGAAGTAGGTAAAGCAAATGGTTCAGAAGAAATGAAAAGTTTTGATTTTAAAGAGTTTATTAAAACCAAAACCATAGGAATCATAAATAGCACTGCCAAAACAGCAAGGATAATAACTATTATTACATTGGTACTCTTTTTAGCACTTGCAATCATTGTTCTACCTCCTTACTTCTTGTGGCTCTGAGCTGAATAAACGCAATTATTGCAACGATTATAAAGAATATAACCGCTTTCGCCTGTCCTACGCCTGCCCAGCCGATTCTGCCGTAAAACGTCTTATAAATATCCAGCGCAAGCATCTGGGTTGATTTACCCGGAGCACCACCGGTGAGCGCTAAGTTTTGATCGAACATTTTAAATGAATTTGTGAGTGTTAAGAACATACAAATAGTTATTGAAGGCATAACCATAGGTATTGTAATCTTAAACAAAGATTTAGCCGGCGAAGCACCGTCGATAGCCGAAGCTTCGGTTAAGTCGCCCGGAATATTCTGAATTCCTGCGATATAAATTACCATCATATAGCCGATTAACTGCCAGTTATTCAGAATTACAAGTCCCCAAAATCCGTAAGCCGAAGACTTGGTAATATCAGAATTTACAATTATATCAAGCACACCGTTTATCAGCAGTTGCCAAATGTAGCCGAGTACGATTCCGCCGATAAGATTAGGTAAGAAGAATACCGAACGGAAAAAGTTTGTGCCCTTAATTCCTCTTGTTAAAAGCATTGCAAACGCAAATGAGATAATATTTACCGTTACAATTGAAACAACTGTAAACAAAACAGTAAATATAAGGGCATTTAAAAAGTCATGATTAGGGTCGGTAAATATTTTTACATAGTTATCAAATCCTACAAATTGTGCATTCGTAACTGCATTAAACTTTGTAAACGAAAGACCGAGTCCCATAATAAACGGCGCAATAAATGCTATAACAAAAGCAATTAATGTAGGTAATAAAAACACAGGGAAATAATTTTTTAAGCTTTTGTTAAAATACTTTTTATGCTTTTTAGCCATATTAAATCTCCCTTTCAAAATTATTAAGCCGTTTTTCTATATAAATCGCTCTGCCTTTTTTAAAAGGGCAGAGCGATTTATCAAATTTAATTATTCAATAGCTGCACTCTCTGAAGCCCAATCATCAATTACCTGTTTTTTAACTTCGTCAAATGTTTTTGTGCCCTGTGCATACTGTAAAAGTGCTGCACCGAAGTTATCTTTAAAGGTCTGTGAAGGGAATAAGGTGAAGTTCCACGGAACTGATGAAATGCCATCTTTCTCCATCCATTTAAGAACTTCCTGAGCCAAAGGATCGGTTGGTTTTTCGCTGTCTTCAAATGTATCGAAAGGAGCGATAAAACCTAATTTATTTGTAACGTAATCTTTACCTGTTTTGCTTGAATATAACCAATATATAAAGTCTTCCGCTGCTTTCTGCTCTGCTTTTGTTGCCTGTGAGTTAATGCAGAAGAAGTTCTCTGTACCTACGCAAAGGCCTTGTGATTCTTCGCCTTCTACACCGGTGTAGATTGGGAGATACTTAACGTTTTCTGCTTTTACCTTGTTACCTTTTACTCCTGAAACCTGACCCCAAGCCCAGTTACCGTTCTGAACCATTGCACATTTTTCAAGTGCAAACTCTGCCATTGAATCGTTAACTGTCTTTGTGCCGAGTTTTGTGGCTTCAACAGTTGAGTTGTTAAGATAAAGATCAAAAATGTTTTTAAAGTTATCAGCAAATTCAAATTTCAAAGTTTTTGTCTGATCTGATGTTAAATCGATATTATTTTTGTTAAACTCATAATAAACAGGAAGGTTAGCAAGATGAGTCTGCCATCTCCAATCTTCGCCGGCTTTAAGTGATGTATTTGCGAATACACCATCAATACCTAAATCAGTTTTGTTTTTCTGCATATCTTCTGCAACTGCTTTGAGTGCTGCAAAGTTATTAATTTCATCTACTGATTTATACTCTGTTGCTTTGTTTTTAAGTGCAAAGTATTTATCCATAATTGCCTGGTTGTAAATGATGCCGTAGCCTTCTACAACGTAAGGAATACCATAAGCCTTGCCGTCGACTGTTACTGCAAGAGATTTGTCAGTAAGATGTTTATAAAGTTCTGTGTCAGTTAAATCTGCACAATAATCTTTCCAGTTAGCATAGCCACGTGGTCCGTTAATCTGGAAAAGTGTAGGAGCCTCGCTTGATGACATTTTTGACATAAGTGTCTGCTCGTAAGTGTTATTTGCCGCTGTTTCAACAATTACTTTTACGCCTGTTTCAGATTCATACTTTTTAGCGATTTCCTGATAAATCTCGGCGATTTCAGGTTTAAAGTTGAGGTATCTTATCTGCTTTGCTGCTTCTACCTCTTTTCCGCTGTCAGTATCGTCTTTTTTACCGCAGCCGGTAAAACAAGCTAATGTGAACAATGCCACAAGGGTTAGTGCTAAGATAGTTCTTAAAGATTTCATTTTGTTTTTCCTCCTAAATTTATTTTTTCGGACAAGATTGGAAACGTTTCCAATCGCATTTTCATAATAGCATATAGAATACAAATTTGCAACCCCTTTTTTATGAAAAATAATAACTTTGTCATATATGCATAAACAAACTCTACTTATTTTGAGCATATTGCACAAACAATTTCTGATTGCCTTTGTTTATTGATTTTTAATCAAAACTATGATAGAATAATACCAAAAGCAAGATAGAAAGGTTAATTATTATGGGTTTAATAAACTTTGACAGAACTGTTCCCTACATTAGAAAGAAAGGAATTGCAGGTTTTTTTCAGATTATTTTTCACAATTTTTTTGATCTTGTTTTACTTAATTTTATCTTTTTAATCACCTGTCTGCCGGTTTTCACTTTCGGAGCGTCATACAAAGCGCTGATTACAGTTTGCAATAAATATGCCGAAGACAAGGTAGTTTATCCTTTAAGAGAATATTTTAAAAGTTTTAAGGCTGAATTCCTTAAATCTACGCTGTATGGAATTTTGTTTACCATCGCATTTGTTGTTATTGCTTTTTCAACGATGTTTTATTTAAATTTAACTAATAATAATGTAGTTTTCTTTATACTTGCGGTTATCGGTGCAATTTGTTTTATGCTTATTACCATGATTTTTGGGTGGTTCTTTCCCATTTTCACAAAAATTGAGCAAAGATTTAATGAACTTGTTATAAATTCATTCATTTTAACGTTTAAACATATAAAATCAAGCCTTTGTTTCTTGCTAACATTTTTTCTTTGTTCCGCTTTAATTTTTTCATTTTTTCCTTTCAGCGTGCCGTTCATAGCAATTTTTCCGTTTATGCTGATTGCACTTGCTTCAAGTTGCAGTGCCGCCGAGATAGTAAAC
>CACZIY010000042.1 GCA_902781345.1 Oscillospiraceae bacterium
CTTGGTGTGTAGTCAGCATAAACAATTGTTGTTTGATTTTGGCTGTCAGTAATTTTTGCATAACCACGAGCTACAAAGTCTCTTAAAATATTACCTGTTAAAGAGTTTGAAGAAGTGCTTTCTTTAATGCCGACAATTGAGCCGACTATTCCGCTGAAACTACTTTCTTCATAATAATCATTTGCAACATATTCTACATCAGCGTATTTGCCGTCTTCTAATTCAAATGTTAAAGCATTATTTGATAATAAGTTAGCCGGTGCGATAAGTGTACCGAGTTGAACTGTGTAACCGGCGTTTCTTAACTGTGTAACTTTATCTTTATCAACTTCGGTATAGAATCGCAAACCTGTATGATTGTTAAGTCTGATTGATGCACCTTCAATTGTTGTCATTTCAATACTTAAATCAATAGGTTGTGTTGTAGGTTCGGTTGAAGAAGGTTCAGTCGGCTCGGTTGGAGGGCTTGTTGGGTCAGGCTCTGCATCAGAAGAAATATAATGATACATTTCAGGAACGATTGTACCGTCATCAACAAGTGCATACATTGCATCATAATTATAAGCTAGTGATTGATAACTGTCATAAATTGTTACGCTTACTTTATAAACATTGCTCGGCATTTGAGTTTTTGCTGTTTGTGAAACAGTAGTCACATTGCAAACTCTGTTGCCGTTAGCGTCATAACCCCTGATTAACAAATTGTATCTTTTATCAGTTGAAGCGCTGAAATAATAGTACTCGTTCGGTGTAACATCAATTAAATTTGTATAACAAATTCTGTTGCCTGCATTGCTAACATAATTGCCATTAGAATAATCATAACCACCGTTTCTAAGTTCGCCGCCATATTTTGAAATAAGCTCATCGCCGGTTGTAACATATTTTTGTAAACCATCACCGATTTTATCTAAGAAGTAGTTACCGTCAACTTGTTCTGCATAATAAGTTGTACCTATTGCGTTAAACTCTGACCAAGCAAGTCTTGTCCAAGATGTCGGAATAAAAGTAGTAAGCATTTTATAGTTTATACCGTCATCACTTATAAATTGAGTAACCAAACCATTGTCTGCGCCGTTAATTGCATAATAACCCTGACTTGTTTTAGATGCGGTAAGCGAAGTAATTTTCTTTTCAGATGTAATAATTAAATATTTTCCCATCCATTCGCTTGTAGAATCTTCGCTGTAAAGTTTCATCCAGTTAGGTTGAGAATCCGCTGTTAAAGCCAAAATTTCACTTTGAGTGTAAGTTGGATATTCAAAATCTTTACCAACAAATTTCGCAAACGCCGCTGAGGCAGGGCAAGAATAATATCTGTTTGTAAATGCGTCTGTACGATAGCCGTCCCAGTAAAAACAAGAAGCTTTTTTCTGATGAGAAAGCGTATAAAGTTCCTCAATTTTCGCTAAACCGGTACTTGCATTTGGCGAAGTACTTGAAAAACCTATTTCGGTAAGCGTTGCGCCTACATTAAATCTTGTTTTAATATTATTAATGCTGTTGACTGCGCCGCTCATTGAATTAGAGTAATCGTGAGAAGATAAAATAATTTTATCGTTATAAACATCATTTACAGTATCTGCCGCTTTAACTGTGTTAACTGCATCTTCATTAGTCATGAAACTTACGCCGCCGTAGTTTGGAATAACCAAAAATCTTTTAGCGTTATTTCCGCCTTGCGAGCGAATTTTTTGAACAAACGCTGCCGCAACTTCCGCCGCGTCTGCCATAGTTTCGGCATTAGGGGTCATATGACCTGTGTCGTTGGCTACTTCGTTGTAAGGCTCAAACATAAGCCTTGAACCGTAATTTTTAAATCTTTCGCCAACCTGTCCCCAAATATTATCTAAATATCTGATTGTTTGTTGTAAATATGTCTCGCCCGAAGTGCCTGCAGTTGTTCGACTAAATCTTTCAGGGTTTACAGAGTTATTTGTACAAGCGCCGTCATGGTGGGTGTTTATCATACAATACATACCGTATTTAATAATCCAATCAACAACCTGTTGAATTCTGTCCATAAACTCTTCGTTGATAACGCCGTTGTACCAAAGTTTTCTGCGTTCATCAAGGCTTGCGTAATAAACCGATTTATCTACAATTTCCCCATTGTAAGTTTTACCGTTTAATTCACCGGTGTATTCAAGCATATTAAACCAAGTTATCGGAACTCGAATAGCCTGAACACCGCTCTCTGCTAAATACTTAATGTAATCTTCGGTAATTTCAACGCTACCTGCCATAGTTTCTTTATATTTAAGATGCTCTTGAATATTCGCTACTGCAGGACGAGTATAATTACTGCGAAGTTCTGTCATTTCAAAAACATTACCAAGATTGTAACCCGTTATCAATTTTTCTGAATAAGCGATTGAAGAAAGTCCTTCATCAAAATCAGTTGTATCAGTCAGCAAACTACTGTCAGGTGTGATTGTAGTTGCGCTTGAAGTTATAGAAACAACTCCTACAACTGACATAATAATTGCTATTGATAAAATAATTGATAATAACTTTTTCAACAAAAACACTCCTTTTAGTTTTATTGTAATTTCATTATACAACAAGATTTTTGCTTTTTCAATTGCATTTTTTCGCTTAATCTATTGCATTTTTAGTCATTATTGTGTTATAATTAGATAAATATTATTTATATAGAGTTGATTTTATGGAAAAAATGCTGAACGAAGGCAGAGGTTTTTATGAGCCTGATTTACAGATTGAGTATAAAAAATACACAAAGCCAAGAACTATAACCGGTTATACTTTAAGCAAGAAAAATTATTATCAAATTCTGTTTGTTATATCAGGAACTTTTAAAGTTGTTGCTAACGGTAATACTGCATTTGTTGAATCCGGCGGAATAGTGATTTCAGACCCAAATAATTATTTCAAGTTTTGCAGAACTACCACTTTTGCCGAGAGTTTGACAATATACATTCATGGTTCGCTTTTATCAGACGGAAATAAAGAAAATGTTTTGCGTGCATTTAATAATTTACCGGTTGGTACTTGCCTTTACCCTATTAATTTCAGTAATCGTGTTTGTTTTGAACTTTTAAAGTCATTTACCCAAAGCCTTTTAGAAAGAAGAAGTAGGTTTTATATGGTAGCCAAAGTAAAGGCAATTGTTGCAGAAATTGACTGTGCTTATGATGAAATGAATGAAATCGAAAAACACGATAAAAACAATATTACAGTAAATGTAGTTGAATATGTTAATAACAATTATACTGAAAATTTAACACTTGAGTTTTTAAAGAATAAGTTTTTTATCAGTTACAGTACAATTAATCGAATGTTTAAACAAATTTCGGGAAAAACATTTAAAAAATATCTTAATGATTTACGCCTGACCAGCGCTCATAATATGATGATTGAAGATGGCAACATAATGAATGTTGCTAAAATTGCGGAAATGAATGGTTTTAAGACTTATTCAACATTTTATCGTGATTACTTAGAAAAGTTTGGCACACCGCCATCAAAAATGGCGCACAAAAAGCAAGAAAGCATATGGCCTATGACATAAAAAAACAACCCGTTTTAAAGGCTCTACTTAGAGAATCGGGGCCTGTTGACAAATTCATTGTATTTTTTATAATATAATGAAAGATTATTAATTTTAAAAAGGACTATTTTTTGATATGGTCCCTTTTTATGTTATATTTACATATGAGTAAAAAAACAAAAAAGCACCCAGTTCTCATTATAGAGAAAAAGGTGCCTAACTTTTTATAATATAAAAACTCAGGAGTACATTTAAAGTGCTATAATGCACAATATAGTACTCCTTACAAAAAGCAAAAACTTTTTCAATCATGTTAAATATTATATGCTAAACTTATAAAAAAGTCAAGATGTTTTTTAAAAAAACATATGAACTTTTTATAACATTATTATTATCAAAATATTCCTTATGCCTCAGCATTCTAACATTAAACAAATCATTTAATTCATTAAATCTTGTAGTTTTAACTTCCTCACTAATTATTATAGCATTATAAGCATATATCAACGTAGTAAAATCATAAATAAATTTATTGGTTCTACTTAGAGAATCGGGGCCTATTGCACCGCAAGGTCCCGTAAATGTTCTAAACAAAAGGATTTACAAAGATTTTAATTTTTATGTTATAAGTATTAATAAAACTTTTTTAAAAATAAAAAAAAGAAGTCATTTTAATTGTTCATCTATCATAATATTTTTAGAATAATTTTGACAATTTTTCTTATTAAACATATATTATAATTAACAACGAATATTTTTCTAATTTATCGAGTAAAATATTATTGCATCTTTTTTTAAAAATTTTCTTGACTTTTAACCTAAAGTATGATAATATAAAGATGCAAAAAAGGGATTAATCCCTAATTATTGAAAATGTTTTCCGCTTGCTGATGGTGCGGAATATAAATGATTCAGTTCGTAAATGTTGCCACTCGCTATATATGTGGGGTAAAAATGATATAGTTCGTAAATAATCCCCATTGGATTTTATGCCAATGGGGATTATTCTTTTGTATAAATAAAAAAAGGAATGAAAAAATGTGTCGATAGAAGAAGGATATCTATATCATATTAAAGATGATTTTTTTAATAAAGTAAATGACAAATATTTAATGCAAAATAAAGAAAACGATAAATACAGACCAAACTTTTATGCTTTAAAGGATGTAAAAAATCCAGATATTTATTGGATGATTCCAATTAGTTCTCAAATAGAAAAATTTCAAAGAATTATTGATTATAAAATAAAAAAATATGGTAAGTGTAATACAATTATTATTGGAAATGTTGCTGGTAATCAATGTGCTTTTTTAATACAAAATGCCTTTCCTGTAATAGAAAAATACATTGACCATATACATATAATTGAAAATAATCCAATAAAAATACATAATGAATTAGAAAAGAAACTTAAAAGTAACTTAATGAGTATTATTGCATTAAATAATAGAGGTATAAAGTTAACTTTTACAGATATTACTTATATTAAAAAACTTATGGAGGAAGAATTAAATAATAAATAAAGTATAACACTTGATAGAAATAAAAATATTTGGGATGGCAAAGTATACAAAATCAAAGTCCGTGCATTAACCAATAAAGAAGGATATGTAAAAAGTAACTTCACTAAAACCAAAAAGATAACCACTCCTGATTCTAAATTACTTAGTTATTGTCCAAGATGAGGAAAGACTAAAGATAGTTATAAGAAGCATAAAGCAAATTTATGTTATCAAGCAGCGATGGACGGTTATTGTCCATATTGTGGAAGAGAGGTTCATTATCAAGAGTGTCATTGGTGTACTGCAAAACCTAGTGCCGAAAAGAAGTATCACTCTAGCGATGATACTTTAAGATAATTTTAAAGTAAAAAGAGTCACCAACTAACTGTTGGTGACTTTTTTATTGCAATTTTATAAAGTTTTTAGCATAATATAAATATTGAAAATATTTAAAAAATATAAAAGTTATCAATTAATTATTGATGACTTTTTTGCTTTTGTCAATAAAACAAAAAAGCCTTACGCTTATCAATGTATATTAATACAATTCATGAGTTATATAAAAGCCTTTAAATAAAGGGTTTAGAAGAATTTTAATTTTTTATACTCTAAGGCAAATGTTGAATAATAAAAGAGACTGTTTTTTAAAACTGTCTCTTTTATTCATGCCTGTATGAATCGGCAGATTTTGATATAATTCAACATAAAAATGTAAAAAATTAACAAAAATTGTTGACAATATTGGTAAAATATGTTAATATAAAGTGAAATGTTTAGTATATTTCAAATATTTTTATTCTAAAGGAGTGATTTTAATGAAATCAAACTTAAACTTAAAAACCAAGATAACATCAATAATATTGGTGTTCTCATTGTTAGTGTCAGTAATTAGTATTCCTGCATTAGCAAAAACTAAGAAAAACGCTAAATTTGAAAAAGTGGCACATATTGTTAGCGAAGTTGAAACAATGAGAGGTGAAAATGAAAAAGTATTTAGAATGTCTGACGGGACATTACAAGCAGTTGTGTATGACTATCCTATTCATTATCAAGATGATAATGGTAAATGGAAAAACATAGATAATACATTAAAAACAAAAGATGATGAATATGTTACTAAACATTCAAAATATGATATTTCATTATCTAAAAAGTATGAAACAGGTAAAACGGTAGAAATATCAGACGAAAACTATGATGTTTCTTGGGGATTTGTTGATACAAATAAAGCAAATGCTAAAAAAGAAGAAAAAGATACAAAAACACTTAAAGGCGATAAAAAGTATACAACATTGCCGAACACTTCAAGTGAAACTGTATATAAAAATATTTATGATGGTGTTGATGTTGAATACATATTAAAAGGCAATGAAATTAAAGAAAACTTGATTTTGAATTCTAAAGATGTACAAAATGAATTTGAGATTGAGTATAGATTTAAGAAACTAATTGCAGTTCAAAAAGATGATAAAACCATACAATTGAAAAACAACAAGAAAAAAGTTGTATATACAATAAAAGCACCTGTTATGAAAGATAACAAAGGTGTTATTAGTGCTGATTTAAAACTAAAAATAGTAGAACAAAAAGATAATAATTTAAAACTAAAACTTACTGTTGATAATAACTGGTTGCAGGATAAAGAGAGAGCATATCCTGTTATTGTAGACCCAAGTGTAGAATATTTAACAAGTAATTTTACATATTGGTCAACTACTTCTAATGATTCAACAATTTATGGAGCAGCAGTGACTCATAAAAATGAGTATGAAAGCACTTACGGTCAAATAGGAATCAGTTTTCCGTATTTAGATAGAACAAAATACATTGTTGATGCAAAATTGCATTTATACGCAACCAATCTGTCCGATTCAAATGCTTATATTTATGAAGGCAGCGGAAGTTATAATTATCTAACTCAGTATTTATTTGAAAATGGTTACTATGAAGATTTTAGTGAATATGATGCAGATGATGAATCATTTACATTTGATATTACAAAATCTTTGATGAAAAATAATAGTTCAAGTATAAACTATACTCTTCGTGTAGATAATGAAGATGAAGACGAATATTATATTTGTACAGGAGAAAATTATAATACACCAAGTTTAACTATTAAATATATTGTTCAAAACGGAATAAATGATAAATATTCATATCATACAATGGATATGGGCACAGCAGGAACTGTGTATATTAATGATTTAAACGGAACTTTAAATATTGAGAGAAATGATTTTTCAATTGAAGCAACTGATTTGCCTGTATCAATAGGTATGACATATGTGAATACTTATTCGGTGGACGGTTGGATTCCAAAGTATTATCACAGACTAATTCATTATGGTTCAGGTAATGATGACTATTACGGCTGGCTGACCGACAAAGGCGAATTGTATTATTTTATGGATATGGATGATGACCATACATATTATAAAGATGACGCAGGTATAGGTTATAAACTTTATATACCGCAATCTAAAATCGTAACGCCTGATGGTGATGTATATATTTTCAGCGGAACTAATTCAACATTTAATTACTTAACTACACAAACAAGCGAACAATATTATAATGAAGATACACAGGAATATTCAAAAGAAATATCAATAACATATGTTAGTGGATTTGGTAGCAGTATAGACACAATCACTGATGGTGATGGAAATGTTTATCAATACCATTATAATAATTCTGGCGTTCTTACAGGGGCTACTTGTGAAAACGAAAGTATAACTTATAATTGTAATGAACTAAATTATATAACATCTGTAACCTATAAAGGAAAAACAGCACATTATGGTTACAATAGTGATTATAGACTTACTTCAGTATCTTTACACAATGATTATAAGATGGTGTTTACCTACGGAACAGAGGATTATTTAAGATGGTCAATTACATCATTTAAAGAATACGGTTATAATAGTGATACCGAAGCGTGGGTAAAAGGTGACGAAATAGAAGTATTTTACGGTGCTTCTTCAACATATTTCACTAACGAAAATGAAGAATACGAAGGATATTTATTTGATAAGCAAGGCTATTTAAGCACAATATTTAATGATGACTATTATGCACTAAATCAAATAAAAGATAAAAAAGGAAACTTAATTGGCAGTACTGAAGTTACAATTCCAGTAGCCAATTATATTTCAAACAGCAGTTTTGAAAACAGCGGTAACGCTTGGTCAGGTTCTCATAGTATAGAAACGGCTAATTCTGACAACGCTGCATACAGCGGTAGTAAATATGCCAAAACTTCAGGATATATTTATAAAACAATTACTGGATTAGAATCAGAAGAAACATATACTTTTTCTGCTTATGCTAAATCATATAAAAACGGCACAAGTTTAAGCGACATTGAAAAAGACAGCGGCGACAAAACTTATAAAGGTATTGGTATAAGAGCAGTAAATGGCGAATATGTTAAAAAGTCAACAGGAATCGATGGAAAAATTGAAGATTGGACAAGGGTCTATGTAACTTTTACAGTTCCTGAAAATGAAACATCAATGACTTTACAAGTTGGTTTGTTTGATGCAACAGGCGATATTTGTATTGACGGTTTGCAATTAGAGAATCATAAAAGAGCATATAATTATAATATTGCTGAAAATGGCGATTTTAATACTTTAAACTTTTGGGATGAAACAGGCGATACATCAAATGCTAATGTAGGTGGAAGAGTTGCGGAATTAAGCGATAAAGTGCTAAAACTTGGCGGTATTGACGGTGTTAGCAAAGTAGAACAAACTGTTAAAATTTCAAAAAGTCAACTTAAAGATTTATCCATATCAGCATGGGTCAATGCAACAGGAATGCTTTCTGAAAAGTATGTTGAAGAAGACGGAAACTTAGTATTAAGTGATGATTCTCCAATAGCTAAAATGTCATTGATTGGTATTGAAGATAATGAAGAAACTGAAATATCAGTTGCAAACATCTCAAATTGCGTTGATTTTCCATCAAATTTTGGAAACCTTTGGTACAAAGTTATGGGCACAGTTTCTGCTGATGACACAGATTATGACTCTTATAAATTGAGAATAGAATATGATAATCAACAAGGATTTTTGTATGTTGACGGAGTTGAAATCTTAAACGGCGCAGTCAACAAAGAAGAAACGAAAACTCCTGAAAATTCTTCAAGCGACCCAGAGGATGATTATCAAATAGAAGACGGCTACAAAATAGTTTCAAATATTAACTCATTTACAGATTATACAGGTATTGTGGATTGTAGTTATTTAACTTACGGAACAAAAGAAAATGAGACAGCTTATTTAAACAATTCATGGTGCGTTAATAAAGTAAAGGATAAATATGAGTATTCTGATGCTAATGGTAATACTGTTACCTGCGGTGGAATAAATATTTCTGGAAAATTAGATAATGACACCCAAAGCGGTATTAGGTTTTGGTATAAATCGACAGCAGAAAGCACATTATCTTTGCGTACAGATGTTTGCGGTAGACCTAATAAAGATTACAGTATTACATTACCTGCATCAGCAAATGGCTCTTGGAAAACAATTCTTTATAGAGATATTTTGGAAGCAGGTAAGAACTTAAATGACTTTAAGTATATATTCGTAAAAACCACAGGTGGCTCTGTATATATAGACGAAGTTCAAACAGTTCTCGCTGATACAACAATTAGTTCAACAAAAGAATATAAAATTGCAGATAAAACACAATCGCAAAATCATAATTATCCCGTAACAGATGAGTATGTTTATTTTGCAACATTACAAGATTTTGAATCTTATACTCCAAATCCTAATATAAACTATTTTACTATGTCAAATGGCAGCAATGCATATAGTGGTGATTCATTTGGAGTAACTGCAAATAAAGATAAATATCAATACACATCTGGCGGTCAAACAATTACTGTTCCAGGTGTAGTATTAGACCAATCATTGATAGATATCGAAACATCAGACGGTATTCGTTTTTGGTACAAATCAGCAAAAGATTGCAGAATTAGTTTAAGAAAATATAATTATGGAAATGATAGTACTGATTATAATGTAAACTTACCAACTGCACCATCAGGAAAATGGTATACAATGCTATTTAGTGAAATGCAAGGAAAAAACATTGATGATTTCACTAATCTATTTATCAAAACAGGCACTTCTCCTGTTGTGTATATTGATGAAATACATTTGGTAAAACGCGCAGATGATGTTTACTCTGTATCTGAAAACTTTGAAGAAACTCGTGACGGTCAGATAATGAAAACTGCAAATGCAACAAAATCATTAACTGTCGGAGGAATTGCTTGCACATTAACAAAAGATACAAATTCTGTTGGCATTAATACCTTTACAAAAACCGAAAATGAAACAGAAAATCAAATTTCTGCAACTGACGGCAACGGAAATACGGTAAATTACAGTTATGACAATTTAAACAACCTTGTGCAAATGTCACAAAATGTTGATAATAACAACATAGATGTCGACTACACATATAACGCTCGCGGAGACATTTCAACAATCACTAATGACAATGTAACTTACACTTACAAATACACACCTTTTGGTGACTTAAAGTCTATTTCTGTCGGAAATACGGCTCTGGTTACTTATACCTATGTTTCAAATAGTAATCGAGTAATTAGCAAATTAACTTATGCCAATGGACAATCACTAAATTATTCGTATAATAGTAAAGGTATGCTTACAAAACTTGAAAGCAAAACAGGCGATACAATTACCAATACTATTAACTATTACAACGATGAAACAGGCGAAACTCTTAAAACAAAAGATACCGAAAACGGCACTGTAACCTTAACTTATTTAGATGAAACTCAGGTTTGGAATACTGCCGAAACACAACTGCTTTTTGCTTATTCATCTGATGAAGATAAGGTCGCAGAAAGCATAAACGGAACAGAATATAAAACCGAATTTGAAGCAGTTGATAATACTGAAACACAAACCGATTTAACAACAAAAGAAAAGACTTCTTTCGTTAATACTGAAAAAACAGTTTATAAAGACGGCTTTGGCAGAATTACCAAAGAAGAAACAAAATCAGGAAATACTATTGTACTTTTGAAAGAATTCGAGTATAATAATAATGGAAATTATACAACTGACCAAATTAAATCGGTTAAAACAACAGTCGGTAACGCAACGCCTGAAACAACCCGTTATACTTACGATAACAACGGCAATATTACTGGTATTTATTCAAAAGTTGGAAATGGTGATGAAACCACCGTTGCGACTTATGAATATGACGAGTTAAACCAACTTGTTGAGGAAAACAACAAGTCTTTCACCTATGATAACAGCGGTAACATTTTAACTGCTGGTAATAGCACCTATTCATACAGTACAGGCGAGTGGAAAGATGAGTTGACATCGTTTAACAACCAATCTATTACCTATGATGATAACGGAAATCCGTTAAATTATCTTGGTGCTACTTTAACTTGGAAAAACGGCAGACAGTTAGCAAGTTATTCAAAGGGTAATTTGAGTGTTACTTATAAATATAACGAAGAGGGCTTGCGCACCGAAAAGAATGTAAACGGAACTGTTTATAAGTATAATTGGAACGAAAGCAATTTAACTCATCAGTCTTGGGATAACAAATATATTCATTTCTACTATGACAATGAGCAAGATATAGTAGGATTTACTTATTATAATGGTACATCTGCTACTGAGTATACCTATGTAAAAAACATTCAAGGCGATGTTGTAGGTGTTATTGATAGTACAGGTAATACAGTAGCAACATATACCTATGATGCTTGGGGTAATATTTTAACCGCAACAGGTGATTTGGCAAGTATAAACCCTATCCGTTATAGAGGTTATTACTATGATGATGAAATAGAAATGTACTACCTCCAATCCCGCTATTATGACCAAAATGTTGGTAGATTTATTAATGCGGATGATGTGGATGCAATTGATTTAGTTGGATTTGTCGTAGCAAATAATTTATATAATTATTGTGATAATGATTATATAAATTCAATTGACCCAAGTGGACTATGGAAGTGGAAAAATAGGAAATGTGCTGTATGTGAATCTGGAGACACAAAATGGGGCTTAGCAAAAGAAATCACAGGTAACGGAAACAATTGGAGAAAATTAAGCAAAAAAGACCAAAAAAAGAAACTATATAAAGGAACAAAAATTAATATATTGCCATTACTTTATATATGGTATCAAAACAGTATCAAAAAGAATTGCAATAATGGCAAAAATGCATATACGGCTTCATTTAACGGGAAAAACCTAACAATAAGGGTTAAGGTTTTATTTCATAATTTTTCAGGTACAATAAAAATTAACAATAAAAAAGTTAAGAAAAGTACTTATATGCAAAAAGCTATTCATGGTATAGAAGATTGGTCGGGTAATTATAAAAATGTTCTTGGTAAACATTCAATTAAAGTTAAAGTTGTTGTTAATAAATATAAAAATGTAGATAATACAGAAAATGAAAAAGGCTATTTAAATATTTATTTAGACGAAAAAAACAAGGAAAATGATACCAGTCCTTATACTATTTTTAATTCTCCGAATACAAACAGAAAAACATATAAAATGGTTTTATATCACGAATGGGAAAACTTTGCTAATACTGCCAGGCACGAATTTGGCCACGTTTTAGGTTTAGATGATGCATATAGAATTGAAGAAGATGATGAAGCATATTACGCACACGGATTACCATATGCTATGGCAATGAGAAATGATGGCAATCCAATATCTCAAGAAATTTCAATGATTATAGTTGGATTATCTGAAAACAAAAACCAGTATTTTAAATATTTCAGTAAAGAAGAACCATTGTCTAAAGCATTAAAATATTATTATTGATAGAAGGTGATTATTACATGAAAAGGTTATTATTAATTTGTTTAATTTCCGTTTTGTTTTTTTGCTCCTGTGAAGAAAAGCATGGTAATTCGTCAAATACTAATAAAATATTAAAACCTCAAACTTTTTCAACCTTAACAACTGCCCAAAAAACTACTAAGTCACAAATAAATAATTATATCACAACTACTAAACTACAAAAATCTACCACAACTTCATCAACAAAAACCATTAAAACAACTACTATATCAAAGAAAACTTCAACCACAGCAATCAAACAAAAAAGCAAAATAAAAAAAGATACTATTCCTGTTGATAAGTTTAATTCACTTAAAGAAATGGTATCAAAAGCAAAAAGCTACAAAACAGTTGACGATATTTATAAATCAAGCGGTTTTGATAAAAACGGTTCTTACTATATAAAATTTACAAAAGAGCGACTAACAATGCTATTAGGCGAAAGAAAAATTTTTATTCCTGTATTCCCCGACAAAACTAAATTTTTAGGCGGCGAATTGCAAGCGCTTGGTTGCTATCGTTTTAAAATAAAAATCAAGAATAAATTTGATGCTAATTTGTATGTTTACACTTATAAAAATGCGAAAGACAATGCTATTAAAGATTATAAAGAAAAATTCAATATTAATAACAAAATAATATATAGTGATAGTGATAACTTTGAATATTTATGGAATTATAATGATTATTATATATGTTTAATACCGTACTATCAGTTAGATAATAGTCTCATTAAAAGTTTCATAAATAATTTAGAATTTAATTGTATAAATGTTTAGTGGGGTTACACATAATTAAATTGTATAAGTAATACAAGAAAATTTACTCATTTTTATTAATGCCTCTAATTTAAAAACAAGGTTGTTAGTTAATAAAAAAAGACCATTCGTAATGAATGGTCTTTTTGTTTGTAAAAATATATAAAAATATATTGTTTTTTATCTAAAAATAAAAATTTTTACAAACCCTTTTGTTTAGAGGGTTTACGGGTCATTGCAGTGCAATAGGCCCCGATTCTCTAAGTAGAGCCGTTTTAAACGGGTTGTTTTTGTTTTATTGTTTTTTTACCATTTATCAGCACCTGATGGGTCAAAATCATCTTCATAAGCCAAAGCCCATCTGTCAACATTTGTTTTGTTTGATAAATAAATATCATTATTCCAGTTATTTGCTCTAAACATATAAGCAACATATCC
>CACZIY010000043.1 GCA_902781345.1 Oscillospiraceae bacterium
TGTTTGTGCATACTAAATAGTAGTATTTAGCGTCGCCACCAGCTGTTGACCAGCTAAATGTAGCAGAATCAGCAGTTGTTCCTGTTAATTTCAAGTTTGAAACCTGAGTTTCAGGAGCATCAGCGTGAACTGTGTAAGGAATGTATTCAAATGCATTACCGTCAGCTTTGATTGGGTAACCATAAGATTTTTTAACAGAACCGTCTTCTAATACAAAGATTTCTCTCTTAATTTGACCTCTTTGATAGATAGAGTGTTTATCTTCATTTGGTAAGATTGGCTCTTCACCATAAGCATATTGCCATTGGAAATTGTCAGGCTCGAATACATCAGTTACATTGTTGTAGATGAAAGAATCTTCAGCAATTTCATTAAATGTATCAAGATTATCGATTTTATCAGAAACTGTAGTGCTTGTTGCAGGAACTTGTTGTGTATAAAGTGGTGCAACATAAACATCTAATTCTGAAAGACCAGAATCAGCGCCACCGAAACCGTAGTCCTGAATTGCAACACCAAAGCTTCTGATTTTAAGAGTTGTAGCATCTTTAATATCATCAGGAATAGCTTTTGAAGTAGCTACATATCTGAAGCCATAGTTTTTGTTAAGAGTAAAACCAGCACCCCAGTTTAAAGTACCTCTTTCACCATCGTCATATTCATAAACGACGCTGATTTCAGCCTGCAAGTTTACAGGGTTAGCATTCTCTTGACCTTGATTGTTGATGAATTTAGCGCTTTTAATAGCTGCATAGAAATAGAAGTTCTCATTGTTTTGGTCGAAACAAGCGTTTTCAAACTGTTTTGAAAGTTGGTCGTTACCATCAAGCTTATATTGCCATTGTTTTGAAACGATGCTGCCTTCATTAACAATAGAATCTTCATCTTGTGATTGAATTCTCATCCAACCGTCATCATTATAAGTTACCTTTCTTGGTGCGTTTGCAGAAACACCAGTACCATTTGCATAATCTCTTGACCAAGGATCGTAAGAAACAGCGATGTTAGAATCATATTTGAGTTCATCATCTGCGCTTACTGTGATTGCAGAAACTGCTACTACGCTTAATAATAAAGCAACAGTTAAAGCAATGCTTAATAATCTTTTTGCAATTTTCATAAAAAATTACCTCCACATATTTTTTGCCTATCTTTTTTAGCATAATTAGTATAGCACAAGCATTTTGAATTTTCAATATAAAACCATAGTTTACAAAATATTTATTGATATTATACAACTTTCGGTTTAAAAACTGTTCAAAATGCCCACGCACTATAGATTATTCCAGTATTTTTTGTCGAGAGAACGCAGTCTGAAAGCGGTTGCAATGTCTTTTTTAGAGATTGTTTCGCCATTTCTCAAATCGGCTATTGTTCTTGCAACTTTCAAAATTCTGTCATACGCTCTGCCTGACATTGAAAGACGCTCAAAACCAAGTTTTAAATATTCGTTTGCGTCGTCCTCCAAAACGCAATATTTTTTCAAATGAGCCGTACTCATTTGCGCATTGCAAGTAATTTTATCATCTTTAAAACGCTGACGCTGAATATTTCTCGCATTTTCTACCCTTTTGCGAATACTTTCAGAGTCTTCTGATGATTTTTTGCTTACTAACTCATCATAGCTTACAGGCGGAACTTCAATTTGAATATCAATTCTATCAAGAAGTGGTCCCGAAACCTTGCCAAGATAGTTTTTAACGGCAACACTCGAACAAGTACACTTTCTTTTCGGGTGTCCAAAGTAACCGCAAGGGCAAGGGTTCATTGCAGCCACAAACATAACCTCGCAAGGATAAGTTAGCGAGCCTGCAACACGAGATATTGTAATTTTGCCATCTTCAAGCGGTTGACGAAGTGTTTCCATTGATTTTCGTGGAAACTCAGGCAATTCGTCTAAGAATAAAACGCCGTTATGCGCTAACGAAATTTCACCAGGGGTTGGACTTGTTCCGCCACCTGAAAGTGCCGCCGCTGAAACGGTATGGTGCGGCGAACGGAAAGGCCGAGTAGTAATCATAGGGTGCTTATTATCAAGCGAACCCGAAACCGAGTAAATTTCGCTGGTTTCAATCGCTTCATCAAAAGTAAGCGACGGTAAAACCGACGGAATTCTTTTAGCAATCATACTTTTACCAGAGCCTGGCGGGCCGATAAGCAACAGATTATGACCGCCTGCACAGGCAATTTCAACCGCCTGCTTTGCAAAACTTTGACCTGCAACATCGGCAAAATCGAGCAAGTCGGGTTGTTTTATTTCTTCAAAAGATTTTGCTTTTTGCGGTAAAATCTCTTCTTCGCCTTTTAAGTGAGCAATAAGCTTTTCGACATTTTTAACAGGGTAAACATCAATACCCTCAACAACAGCCGCTTGCACCGCAATGCTTTCAGGTACAAACATTCTTTTTATGCCAAGCTCTTTTGCTTTTATCGCCATTGAAAGCAAACCCTTCACCGCACGGATTTCTCCTTTAAGTGATAATTCGCCTACAAAAACCGCATCAGAAACATCGCAATCTAATTCGCCGTTTGCAAGCAAAACACCTACTAAAATAGGTAAATCGTAAACCGAGCCTTCTTTTTTAACATCGGCAGGTGCTAAATTCACCACAATTCTCGAAGCAGGAAAACGCAAATTATTGTTGCGAATTGATGAGCGTACACGCTCACGTGATTCTCTTATAGATGTGTCAGGCAAGCCTACTATATCAAAATAAGCATTGCCACGGGAAATATTGGTTTCAACCGAAACTTTGTAAGCCTCAATTCCCCAAACGCCCATACTGTTTACTTCTGAAAACATTTTCTATCCCTCAGTTTTTATCATTTTTATTAACTCTAAAGCTTTTTTATACTCTTCATTATTTTTATCATCACAATTAATAACCGAAATATAATATTCAGGCATTTTTGCAATTGTTGTTCCATTTTCTTCTATTTTTTTAATTAAATCATTTTCAAATTTGGTATTCGACATTGAAAAAGCGGTATTGTTGTATTTATCAAAAACAGAATTATCTTTTAGAAACATACCTTGTTGCTTTTTATTATTGCTTATTTCTTCAAAACGGAACTTGTCGCTGATAAAAATAAAACTACTTTTATTTTTCATTTCAACCGACAACGCTGCAATATTGTTTGTTTTACCCTCACCGTCTTTTGAATAAGGGTCATACGAAAAATCACGAACACAAACATTTAATTCTTTTCCGTTTTTCAAAAAAATATCTTCAATAGTTTGCTCCATTGAGTGTGATACTGATGAAGGCAAATTTTTGCTGGTGTAAAAAAGAATTTGCATATCGTATTCTTCCTTAGTTGCACAAGAATAAATGCCTACTGCAATTATTACAGTTAAAATTGCAAAAAATATCGTTCTGAATTTATAGTGATACCAAAAATTTTTAAATCTTTCCATTCTAATTTCACTTTCTGTTTTTAAAAATTTTTGCCCAGTCGCCTCTACCCATTATTGCAAAGGATTTCGGCTCGACTTTTAAACTACCGTTTTCAACTTCGTTGCCGAAAATAACGGTATCTTGCGCCCAACCTGGCAATAAAACAAGCTGTTGAGCGTTTTCATTTGGATTAACAGCAACGAAAATTTCGTTTTCGCCGTTTTTTCTAATATAAGAAACAAAGTCCTTTTCAGCCTGAACAGGAATAAACTCGCCCGAATTAAAAACATCACACTCAGTTCTTAAATTTCCTAAAAATTTATAATGCTCAAGCATTTCGTTATCATTTACCTTTGACCAATCAAAGCAGCTGCGGTTAAACGGGTCGCGATAACCTTGTGTCAAAATTTCATCGCCATAATAAATACAAGGAACACCAGGTAAAGTATAAAGTAGCACCGAAGCGAGCTTTAAAAGGCGAATACCGCCCTTTATTTCCTCTGGCGACATTTTTTGATTTGCTTGCCATTCACGGTCACGATTGAGCGGTGGCTCACCTGTAAGCGCTGTTAAAATTCGCTCGGTATCGTGAGTTGAAAGCAGGTTCATAAGGCTGTCAAGCGACGGTTTCGGGTAATTTTCGCAAATTTGCAAAATACCGTTCATAAAATGAGTGCCGTTCATACCCTTTACAAATGAAATTATCAAATCTTTAAAAGGATAATTCATAACCGAATCAAGCTCATCACCGTAAAGAAACGCCCTTTGCTCGCCGTAAGAAACTTTGTTTGAAGCGTCTTCCCAAACCTCGCCATAAAGCATACCGCCGTTTCTTTTAACCGCTGTTCTGATTTTTTGAATAAAGCAGTCAGGCAATTCATCGGCAACATCAAGCCTGAATCCGTCAGCACCTAATCCCATCCAATAGTCGATTACACCGCCTTCTCCTGTGATAAAATCAACATAGGAAGGGTCAGTTTCCTGCACCTCAGGCAAGGTTTCAAAACCCCACCAAGAAATGTAGTTATCAGGAAAATCGACAAATTTATACCAACTGTAATAAGGTGAATCGGTTGACTGATAAGCACCAACGCTGTCATATCTTCCTTTTTTATTAAAGTATATACTGTCATCGCCTGTATGTGAAAAAACACCGTCTAATATAATATGAATACCAAATTCTTTGGCTTTTTTGCAAAGGCTTTTAAATTCCTCATTAGTGCCTAAAACAGGGTCGGCTTTTAAATAATTTGCTGTGTTGTAGCGGTGATTTGAATGAGCCTCAAAAATCGGGTTTAAATAAATAATGCTTACGCCTAAATCTTTTAAATAAGGCAATTTTTCAGCGATTCCGTTAAAATTACCGCCAAAATAATCGTTATTAATAACCTTGCCGACAGAACCGTTTGCATATAAAGGTCTGTCGCCCCAAGAAGCATAAACCCTGTCGTCAAAAACCTTGCTGTATTTTATATCGCCTTTAAAAAAGCGGTCAGGAAAAATTTGATAAATAACGCCTTTTTTAGCAAATTCAGGCACGCTGAATGAAGATGAATAAACAGTTTGTTGCCAATCGGCGTTGCCTGACGGAGTATCTGCCATATCTTCACCACGGAATATTGCTTGCTTATGCCTATCATAATAGATTTCAAAATGATAGAAATAAACGCCGACATCTTCAAATGAAGTAGTCAACTCAAACCAGCCTGTTTGAAATTCATCTTTTAATTCATAGTAAAAATACGGCGAGTTTTCGCCTTTTCTTATAAGAATATCTACCCTTTGCGAATAAGGCGCAAAAACTCTGTATGTAATTTCCTGTTTTTGCTTTATTGCACCGAAAACAGATTTATGCTCTTTTAGTTTAGAACTGTAATACATTGTTTATCAATTCACCTTTTTTAGAAATAAAAGGCACAATTTTTCAAAGAAAATTGTGCCGATTTTTTAAAATACGCTTTATTTAGTGTGCCAAATATTTTTAGCGTAATCCATAATTGCTCTGTCAGATGCGAAAATGCCTGCTTTTGCAATATTTGTAACAGCCATTTTGCCCCATGTTTTCTTTTTAGCATAAAGTGCATCAGCCTTGCGGTGAGCATCACAATAAGAATCAAAATCAGCCAATACCATATATGGATCCGAATTTATAAGCGAAGAAACTACGCTTGGCGAAGAAATACCGTAATGAGCATTTTGAAGTAAATCAATTACATCACGAATATTATTATTCTTCTGATAAATTGCTTGTGGGTTGTAATGTGGTTTGAGTGCTGCCACTTCCTCAGCCGACATACCGAAAATAATAATATTATCGTCGCCTACTGCTCTGTGCATTTCAACATTAGCGCCATCTTCAGTACCGATTGTAATAGCGCCGTTTATCATAAGTTTCATATTACCTGTACCGCTAGCCTCTGTACCTGCCAATGAAATTTGCTCAGATAAATCAGCAGCAGGCATTAAAGTTTCAGCAAGAGTTACACGATAATCTTCAAGATATGCAACCTTTAATTTACCCTTAACATCAGGGTCTTTATCAATCATATCAGCAATATTATTAATCATTTTAATAATATCTTTTGCAAGGTAATAACCAGGAGCCGCCTTTGCAGCGAAAAGATAAGTTTTCGGTGTAAAGTTGCCATTTGGATTAGCCTTAATTGCAAGATAGTCCGAAATAATGTGAAGTGCGTTCATATGCTGACGCTTATACTCGTGAAGTCGTTTAGCCTGAACATCAAACAAAGTATTAGGGTCAAGGTCAATGCCCTGTGTGCGTTTAACCATATTTGAAAGACGCACTTTGTTTTCATATTTAATCTTTTCTAATTGCTCAATAACGGCAGAATCATTTTTAAACTCTAAGAAATTAGCAAGCTTAGAAGCGTTTGTTTTATAGCCTGTACCAATAGTCGAATCAAGAAGCTTTGTAAGACCTGGGTTTGATTGACAAAGCCATCTGCGGTGTGCAATACCGTTTGTAACATTTGTAAATCTTTCAGGATAAAGTCTGTAATAATCGTTAAATACAGTGTCTTTAAGAATTTCGCTGTGAAGCTCTGCAACACCGTTTACGCAGTGGCCACCAATAATTGAAAGGTTAGCCATTCTAACCAAACCGCCTGAAATAATAGCAGTTCTTTCAACATAATCAACATCTTCGGTTTTAAGCCAGATTTCACGACGGGAGCGATTATCAATCTCTTGAACGATTTGATAAATTCTTGGTAATCTTTGTTTAAACAAGTCAACAGGCCAGCACTCAAGTGCCTCACGCATTACTGTATGATTGGTGTAAGCAACTGTTCTGTTAACGATTGACCAAGCGTGGTCCCAAGAAAGTCCGCACTCATCAAGCATAATTCTCATCATTTCAGGAATAACGAGTGCTGGATGAGTATCATTAATATGAATAGCAACCTTTTCTGAAAGGTTAGATAAATCGCCGTATTCTTTCAAATGACGATGAATAATATCCTGAATTGAAGCAGAAACGAGGAAATATTGTTGTTTAAGTCTTAAAGATTTACCTTCAATATGGTTATCAGCAGGATAAAGCACCTTAGAAATAACCTCTGCCATAGCGTTTTGCTCCATAGCACGAAGATAATCACCCTCGTTAAACAACTGCATATTAAAGCCTTGTGCTTTTGCCGACCAAAGACGAAGAACTGAAACACCTTTTCCTTTATAGCCTGCTACCATTAAATCATAAGGTACAGCAAGAACTGTGATAGCGTCATTATGTTTGATTTGATGATACGGGCCGTCCCAATTCTCATCAATCCAACCGTCAAATTTAACTTCAACAGCGGCTTCTCTTCTCTCATTTAACCAAACCTTGCCGCCTGAAAGCCAAAAGTCAGGCATTTCAGTCTGCCAGCCATCAACCAATTTTTGACGGAAAATACCATACTCATATAAAATAGAATAACCGTAAGCTGGAATACCCTGCGAAGCAAGACCGTCTAAAAAGCAGGCTGCAAGTCTGCCAAGACCGCCGTTACCCAAACCAGCGTCTGGTTCTTGGTCATAGATATTTTCAATTTTTACTCCAAGTGATTTATAAGCCTTTGCGAAAGAAGAAGTAAGACCTAAATTAAACAATGTATTTTTAAGCGAGCGACCCATTAAAAACTCCATACATAAATAGCAAACTCGCTTTTTACCAGATTTAGCCGAGTCCTTAGCGAATTTTGCTTGTTCTTCTAAAAGCATTTCATTTACTACTCTGACGGTCGCTGTATAAATCTGTTCATCAGTAGCATCTTGTGGTTCAATTTTAAAACCGTTTGACAATTCATTGTTAAGCAATTCTAAAATTTTTGCATCTGTGTATTTTTTTGCCATTATTTCCATTACCCTTTCCAAATTAAAATATATTAATATGTTACATATATTATATATACATTAATATAATACCGCATTTTGCCCGAAAATGCAAGGCTTTTTAAAAAACAAAGACCGCTTGTTCTGCTATAATTTGTACATAAGGTCAAAAATTGGAAAAAAATGTAAAAATATGCGCTTTACTTTACATAATTTTAATGTTATGTAAAGTAAATGCGTTTTTTTGTGGGAAAAACAGGCGTCAATTTTGGATTTAGTATGGTAAAACTCCCCTATTTAAGCGGTTTTATAAGCTTTGTGGAGATTATCAACCCAAAATCGTACGATTGCACAAAAGAAAATTTTTAATTACAAAAAATATACAATTTTAAGCTTAAAAGTTACAAAATTGTAACTTTTAAGCCGTTTTTGTAATCAATTTGTAACAATTGTTTTGTGAATATTGCATAATTGAAATATTTAGAAAGTTTGACATTTGCACTATTTTCGCATATAATCGCTATCGGAGTGCAAAAATAATGCATATAAACCGTTTTTTAACAAAAGAAAAAATGGTTACAAAATCGTTATAAATTCAAACAAGGAGATTACTTATGTTAAAAACTATCATTGCCTTTTTAGCAAGAGTTAAAAGAAGTAACGCCTCAAAAAAATTGAATAAACAAATTTGTATTGCGCTTGCATTGATTATTACTGTTTCAAGCATTTGCTTTGCTACTGTAGGCTATTCAACAATCAATGAAGTTAAAGCTTTAAGCGATGATGATTCTGATGCTTTATCTGTTACAGAAGTAGCTACTGAGCCACAAACTGAAGCTGAAACTGAAGATGAAGATGTTGATACTTATAATAATATTAACCTTTGCAAAGTTACTATTGTAAAACACGCAAAAAGAGCACAAAGTGTTATTATGAGAAAAGATACTGCTAAACAAGCACTTAATGTTGCAAAAGTTACAGTAGGTTCTAACGATGTTGTAAACTGCAAGCTTTCTTCACAAGTTTACGACGGTCAAAAAATCGTTATTAATGAAGTTAAGTATAAGAATGTAAGCTCAACTAAAAAGATTTCTTATAAAAAATTCAAGAAATTATATCCTGACCAGGACGCTTCTGACCTTGATAAAGGCAGCAAGGTTAAGGTTAGCAAAACTGAAAAAGTTAAATATGTTAACGGCGTTAAAACTTCTTCAAAATTAAAGAGTATTAAATACAAATCACTTTTTAAAGGTAAAAAATACAGTTCACTTAAAACAATTTCTGAACTTAAACCTGCAAAAGACTTTAAATTAACTAAAAACGGTGTACCGCTTAAGTACAAAAAAGTTATTAAAGGTACTGCTTCGGCTTACTCTTGCGGAACTCATACCGCAACAGGTAAAAGAGTAAAACCTGGTTACATTGCAGTAAACCCACGACAAATTCCTTACGGAACTAAGCTTTATATTCGTTCTTCAGACGGTTCATATACTTATGGTTATGCTTCTGCTGAAGATACAGGCGGATTCGTTGCTTGGGGTAACACTGTTGCAGACCTTTTCTTCTGGAGTGAAAGTGCTTGTCGTTCTTTCGGCAGAAGAGCTGTTGAAATTTATGTACTCTAATTAAACAATTACACCTCAAAGGGTTAGCCTTTGAGGTGTTTTTTTATTTGTTGCTTGACAAGGCTTTTTTTAGGTGCTATAATGCAATCAAATGTCTTTTAAAGGAGATATAAAATGATTGATTACAAATACTACCCAGGTGGAAAAAGACATGTTGCAACATTCAGTTATGACGACGCACCGCCTGAAGATTACAAATTAGTTGAGCTTTTTAATAAATACGGCATTAAAAGCACATTTAATGTCATCGGCAATAATTTAGCAAGCGCTGACTACGGCGTTATGGAAAATGACGCAAAAGAGCTTTACAAAGGGCATGAGGTTGCAGTACATACTGAAACTCATCCTTGGCTTGAAAAATGCGCACCTACAACTATTGTCAGTGAGATTTTAGAAAATCGCAAGCGAATTGAAAAAATCGTAGGCTACCCTGTTCGTGGAATGGCCTACCCTTACGGTACTTATGATGATAATGTAATAACAACCGCTAAATCGCTCGGCATTGTTTATTCAAGAACTGCTGGTGAGTCAAAAAGCTTTACATTGCCTTGCGACTGGATGAAATGGGTTGGCACTTGCCACCACAAAAATGCGCAACAGTATGTTGATACTTTTGTTGACACGCTTGATAATTTATGGGTTTCAAGATGTCTTTATATTTGGGGTCATTCGTTTGAATTCCCAAATTCAGCCGATAGAGGCTTTGACTTTTTTGAAGAGCAGTTGAAAAAACTCGCTGATAATCGTGATAGAATCTGGTTTGCAACAAATATTGAAATTTATGATTATGTTAACGCTCAAAAAGCGTTGCAGGTTGCCGCTGACGAAAGCTTTGTTTACAACCCTACTCAAATTGATGTTGTAATTGCAAAAGATAATGAGGTTTTAACCGTTAAAGGCGGCGAAACAATCTATTTTTAAGCATAACAAAAAGCCTTCCTTTTGGAAGGCTTTTTTATTATTTTATTTCTTGTTCTGTTTCATCAAATAATTCGCTATCAAAAAATTCCCTTACTGTAATTTCAAGACCGTCGCAAATCTTTTTAATAGAAACAACTCCAGGATTTTTGCTTTTTTCATTAAGCATACTGTAAATAGTTGACGGAGCAACACCCGAAATATTTGCTAAACAATTTATAGCAATATTTCGCTGATTACACAGTTCGATTATTCTCGCAGCAACTGCTTGTTTTGTATTCATAAGCATAACCTCTAATAATCTATTGTATAAATATTTTATTAAAAAATGCGACAAATCGTGTGCGATATATCGCAATTTTGTGATAAATGTGTTATAATATACGATATATCGCAAAGAGAGGTTAAAAATTATGTTTACAGTATCATTTTTTGGAAGCAAAAGCATTGATGAAAAAACTAAAAACAAACTCAAAAAACTAATCTATAACACAATAACTGAAGAAAAAAACATTGAATTTCTTGTAACCTGTGATGGAGATTTCGATGCTATTGTTTTGCAGTGCTTAAAAGAAGCAAAAAAGGAATTAATCTATCACGCTTTTTATATCACTTGCGTTTTAACCAGCAAAAGCAACAATTCAAGTAACGAATTCTCAGTTTTTTATGATGACGCAAACGCCACTTTTCAAAAAGACGAAAAACTACAAAAGGCAATTAATATAATCAATAGGTCTTGCATTTGTGTTTTCAATTTAGACGATAATTCCGATTATGTTCAAAAAGCATTACGATATGTTAAAGAAATAGACAAGCCCTATCTTAACATTTCAGATTGGGCATAACAAAAAGCCTTCCTTTTGGAAGGCTTTTTTATTGTTGGATTTACTCGAGATTTAAGTGATTTTTAAGAATATATTTATTTACAAAGAAGTATGCTACCGAAAGCGCTGTTGAAATTACAATTGCTACTGATAAATAGATATATACAATATCCATACCTGGTGTGATACTGAATATGCTATCGTTATCTATTTGTTCAAGACCTGCATAAGTTAAAAGAATCATAGCAGTTGAAACTATTATTGAAGCAACTGTATTTACAACAAAATACATTCCCACCGAGCCTAAGATTTTATGTTTTCTTGAAACTTGATTACCAAGTGTTATTGCAAGGAATAAAAGCAAAATATTTTGCACTACCGAACTCAAAACCAAAAGAGTAAATATAATAGGTATAATAATGTAATCCTTTAATGTAAGTAAAGGTGTACTCCAATAAGTTTCCCAAATCCTACTAAAAGTATCTATTGCGTCCATATTTATAAATTGTCTTGAAGTGCCGAATACTACAAAGATTGCAATGCTTACAATAGCAAACAATGAGGTTATTAAAGACCAAATTGTTGAAGAAATAAGCTTGCTTAAAAGAATTCCGCTTGTTTTTACAGGTAAAGTAAAGGTTAAATAACCATCATCTTTAAACAAGTTTTGGTAATATCTTTTTAGAATCAAGAACCATGACACAATCGCTGCTGCAACCAGTCCTAAAAAACCAAAAATCAGCAAAAGTGTTAAAACAGTACCAAAAATATCATCTAAAACTCTTGATAAATTCTGACTGTAATCTTGATACAGATAAAACAATTTCATTAAAATGGTTACAAAAACCGAAAGCGCTACTGCACCGAAGCAAAGCGGTAAAAGTGTCTTTTTCAACGCTTTAAAATCATATTTAATAAGTTTTCCTAACATTTGAATACCTCCCTGAAATACTCGTCAACGCTAACGCCTTTTTGTTCACGCAAATTATCAACGCTTGTTTGCAAAACTATTTCGCCGTTTTTGATGAAAATAAATTCATCAAGCACTTTTTCAACATCTGCAATTAAGTGAGTCGAAATAATTACAGTTGACTCTTTGGCGTAATTTGAAACAATTGTATTCAAAATGTAATCTCTTGTTGCAGGGTCAACACCGCCGATAGGCTCATCAAGCAAATAAAGCTTTGCTTTTCTTGACATAACAAGCACTAATTGCACCTTTTCTTTCATACCTTTTGAAAGATTTTTGAATTTGCGATTTATATCAATGTCTAGATTTTCAAGCATTCTAAATGCCGCTTCCTTATCAAAATCATCATAAAAATCGCTGAATAAATCTACTGTTTCATAAACCTTCATAGTATCATCAAGATAGTTGCGCTCTGGCAAATAAGAAACAAAAGATTTTGTTTTTTCGCTTACTTTTTCGCCATCAATAAAAACTTCGCCTTTATCCGCTTTTAACAAGCCAGCAATAATTTTTATAAGCGTGGTTTTACCGCTGCCGTTCGGACCTAAAAGACCAATTATTTTTCCTTTTTCAAGATTTAAATTTACATTATTTAATGCCTTGACAAAGGAATAATTTTTCTCTAAATCTTTACAAACTAATAACTCGTTCATATTCTCCTCCTAATTTTCCCAGTTTTCGTTTAAGATTTTAACTGCATCATCTTTTTTAATATTTAACGCCTTTATTTCGTTTAAATAGTTTAAAGTGATGCTTTTCACCTTTTCATTTAAGCATTTTTCAATTACCGCTTTATCTTCGGTAACTAATCTGCCTACCGCTCGCTGTACAAAAATAAGCCCTCTTGCTTCAAGCTCTTGCATAGCGCGTTGCATTGTATTAGGATTAACACTCGCTTGCACCGCAAAATCTCGTACGCTCGGCAGACTTTCGCCCGATTTATACTCGCCCGATAAAATCATCATTTCGATTTTATCCGCAATTTGAATATAAATAGGCTTGCTGTTGTCAAATTTCCAAGTCAAAAAACGCACCTCCTTATGCAATTGTACTGCTGTACTAAGTACATAATACACTAATACACGAGTTTTGTCAAGATTTTTTTCAAAAAAATATTGAAAAAATTTTTAACTTATGCTATATTAGTAAAAACTTTGAAAATTTGGCAAGGTGAATTTTATGAATAAAAAGCAATTAAATGAGTTGTTAAACTCTTTGACCTTAAAACAAAAAATCGGACAGCTTATTCAAACTCCGGGTGTTGCCTACAATGATGATGCAACCGCTACCGGTGTAACTTACCTGCCTTGGCTTAACGCCGAAGCGGTTGAAAATGCTGGCTCAACGCTCAATATTTTTGATAACAAAAAGCTAAGGGCAATTCAGAAAAACCATCTTAAAAACAATCCAGTTCCGCTTATTTTTATGTCGGATATTATTAATGGGTATCGTTTGGTTTTTCCTTCTTCAATTGCGCAAGGTTGCTCTTTTAACCCATCTCTTACACAAAAGGCAGCGAAAATTACTGCTTATGAAGCATCAAAATGCGGTGTTAGCGTAACTTTTTCGCCGATGATTGATGTTGCAAGAAATGCTCGTTGGGGCAGAATTTCCGAGGGCTACGGTGAAACTACTTTATTAAATAAAGATTTCGGCGTTGCAAATGTTAAAGGCTATCAGGGCGATGATTTGTCAAGCGATGATACAATCGCTTCTTGTATTAAGCATTTTGCTGCCTACGGTGCTACTTATGACGGCAGAGATTATAACGAAGCGCAAATGTCCGAAAACACGCTTAAAAGCGTTTATTTGCCACCGTTTGAAGCTTGCGTTAAAGCAGGTGCAAGACTTATTATGCCTGCATTTAACACTATAAACGGTGTTCCTTGTACTGCAAACAAAAAGCTGCTTAAAGATACTTTAAGAGAAAAATGGCAGTTTGACGGCGTTGTTATTTCAGATTACGGCGCAGTTAAAGAAACCGCTGATAT
>CACZIY010000044.1 GCA_902781345.1 Oscillospiraceae bacterium
CGAGCAAACAATAACCGCAATAAAAATTGCTTTTTTAGTTTTGATTTTCAAAATTTTCTCCTTTATAAATTGATAAAATTGCGCCTGTAGCTAAAAGGCTGAAATTATCGTAATTATTATTTTTTAAAACAATCTCATTTTCAAAAACATCTTCGCCGAAAACTGTTTTGGCTGCTCTGCAAAAACTAACAGTCGCATTTTCGCCGATAACACCTGAAAGTGTAACGGTATCGCAAAACCTCATTCCGCAAAGAATTATTTGAGAAAAAGTTTGTTTTATCTTCTTTATAGCCATTTTGTTTTCAGAATTCAAAATAATGGTATTCGCATTATAAAAAACCGAAAAATCTAAATTTTTATCAGTTTCGCCAAAAACTAAAATGTAGTTTTTAACATCAATCTTTTTAAAATCATTATTTTCAACAAGCAAAATTTTTGGGCTTTTACCGCTTTTTAGCACTTCCCTGTTTGAAACTAAAACACAATCGGTTTTTGTTTTTAAAATTTCAAAAATTTCTTTTCCCAAATTCTTTTTATGCTTATCATTTAGAATTAATACCTCTACCACAAAATCACCAAATAAAGTTTTTATTAGTTTTTGCGGTTTTTTGTTATAAATTCAACCTTAACGGCAAATTTTCATAGGTGTAAAACGAAGCCCTTTTTCGCATTTTTCATTTTCTTGCTTTTTAAATCCTAAATGCTCATAAACAGGCACGCCAAAAGGCGAAGCGTTTACAGTAAGCGAATTTGTCGGACTGTTTGAAATTGCGGTTTCAAACAGTTTTCTGCCGATTTTTTTGCCATGGTGCAAGCCGGAAACATAAAACAAAGCAATATGATTACCATTATTTCTAGTAGCAATAACACCTAAAACTTCTCCGTCTTCAACAGCACCGTAAATAGTTAGCGACTCTAAATAGTCCCTATTATTTATTACGCTGTTATAAAACTCATCAACACCCTCTTTTGTATAATCAGGTGCGTCAAACTCTAAAAAAACTTTCCAAACTAAATCGGCGGCTTTTTTAATCTCGCCTTTTTCTAAAACCTTAATAATCAAAATCTATCACCAAATTAATCTAACTGCAAAGCGGTTTCGAGTGCCAATTTCATCATATCGGTAAAGGTGGTTTCACGCTCTTTTGCAGTTGTATCTTCACCTGTTATAAAGTGGTCAGAAACAGTTAAAATCGAAAGTGCATTTTTGTTTGCTTTCATAGCGTTGATATACAAAGCTGCTGTTTCCATTTCAACCGCTAAAACGCCCATTTTAGCGAATTTATAAAGGGATTGTTGCTCTTTTGGCAAAAACTCGCTATCGTTATAAAAAGCGTCGCTTGTAAGCACATTACCAACAGCAAAATTTAATTTTAAATTTCTTGCGGTATTTACCGCTTTTTCAAGCAAATTAAAATCAGCAATCGGTGCTAAAGTGCCGTCAATTCCAAGTGTTTTAGGATAGCTCGAATTGGTGCAAGCACCCTCGGCAATAACAATATCACGAACATTAACCTTTTCACTTAGTCCCCCTGTTGTGCCAATTCTTATAATATTATCAACTTCAAAAAAGTTAAAAAGCTCATAAGAATAAATCGCCATAGACGGCATACCCATTCCGCTTGCCATAACTGAAACCTTTTTGCCTTTATATTCGCCTGTGTAGCCTTGTACTCCTCTGACATTATTAACAAGTACAGCGTTTTCTAAAAAGTTTTCTGCAATAAACTTTGAACGAAGCGGGTCGCCAGGCATAATAACAGTTTTTGCAAAATCTTCAGGCTTTGCATCAATATGCGGTGTAGGATAATTCATCATAATAACTCCTTTTTTAATTAATAAATATATTATAACACAAATTATATAAAAAATAAAGTCAAAAACCTTTTAAAAAATGCTTGACAAAGATGTTTTTTTATATTATAATTTTAATGTTGCAAAAAATAAATATGGTGGGTATAGCGTAGTTGGTTAACGCGTCAGTTTGTGGCACTGAAGACCGTCGGTTCGAATCCGTCTACCCACCCCATTAAAAAAAGCGTTTCTAAAGAAACGCTTTTTTGTTTTATAATTCTACAATATTTGTTACTATATCATCGCCGACAATTTCAATATAAGCATAGGTTGGGTGGTACATTCCGCCAGCACCTGGGTTTACAAGGTACATTCCGTCAATATATTTATTTAACGCTTCGTGAGTATGACCAAACAAAACAAGGTCGGCATTTCTTCTTTTACCCTCTTCAATCAATCGGTTATAACCCGATTTTACAGAATATTTATGGCCGTGAGTAAAAAATACAGTTTTTCCTGCTAATTTTATTTCCTGTTCAATAGGATATTCGGAAAAATCGCAATTACCTTTTACAAAATAAAACTTAATGTCTTGATTATAAAAACTAACCTCTTCAGCTTTTTCGGTACCATCACCACAATATATAAAAACATCGGGATTAGAACGCTCAATAGCCTGTTCAATAGGCAAAGTTCTTCCGTGACAATCAGACATAACAACTATTCTCATAACAAATACTCCTTCTATTTTTGTCTTTCTTTGCATATTATATAACAAAAGGAGTGTTTTTTCAATGATAGATAAGAATAAAATTGATGAAATGATGAATTTTGCCAAGAAAAATAATATCAATAAAGATAAGGTTAACGATATGCTGAACAATTTAAGCGAAGATGATAAGAAAAAGGTAAATGATGTTTTAAACGATAAAGAAAAGCTTAATAAGATTTTATCTAACAAAAGCTTATCAGAGCTTCTAAAAAAATTCGGCAACAACAATGAATGACATTACTTCGCAAATAACCGATATTTTAAACAACCCCGAAAGTATGAAAAAATTCAGCGAAATGGCTTCAAGCTTTTTAAATTCGAGTGAAAAAAATGAAAAAAGCCAACCGACTGACAGCGAAAATTTCAACTTTAACCCGCAACAAATGGGTAGCATTATGAAAATAATGAATATTTTGCAAAAGCAAAATTTTAAAAATGATGATAACACCAAACTGCTTTTAGCATTAAAACCGCACCTGTCAGCCGAGCGAAGCAAAAAAGTTGATAAGGCAATTTCGCTTTTAAAAATAGTTAAGGTTTTACCTCTTTTAAAGGATAGCGGGCTTGAAGATTTGTTCGGAGGTGGATTTTTTGCCTGATTATTCTTTTAACCAAATAAAAAGAATGGAGCAAGAGGCACTAAAGCGGGCAAAATTGGCGGCGAGTATGGCGAAACCGCCCGAAAAGCCGCCAGCACCACCTGCACCGCCACCACCTGAAAAACCGCCAATCAAGCGAAATTCATTAGGCTTTTTAAATGCACTTGACCTTAAAAAATTAATCGGCGAAAATTCAGAACAAGCACTGCTACTTTTACTGATTTTAATAATAGCAAATGACGCTGACGGTGATGAATATTTGCTTTACGCATTAATTTACATTATGCTTTAAAATAAAGATTTAATCTTTTCAAACCACTCGCAAACTTTGAATTTTACAATGTATTTATTTTTGTTTTTAACAATTTCGCTGTCCTTTTTATCTAAAACATCATCAATTTTTTGCGTTGAGCTTTTTAAGCAAAGCGATGGGTACATAACGCACCACCAGTTATGCCCTTTTGCTTTGCCGATTTTTATTTGCAAAGCGTAGTACTGCCCTGCTGGCAAAGTGGTATTGCCATAAGTTCTGATATTAATATTTGTTTTTGCAACTGTCGCTTTAACAGGCAATTTACAACCGTTTTTTAATAGTTCATTTTCGGCGGTTTTTTCAAATCTTTTTAAGCTTTTATTGGCTTTATTTATTGTCATATTAAGATTTTTGCTGTTTTCAAAAACTTCAAAGCCCTCTTTTAAAAGCCTGTTTCGCACCTTTATTTTTAGGTTTTGGTCATATTTTGAGTCAGAATTCGCAAGAATATGTAGCCTAAAAACGCTGTTTCTGATATTATTGCTTGTAAACTCAAAATCAAGACAACTAAGCATTATTGTAAAAACCAACGCAATTAAAATGCTTAATTCAATTTTTTTAATATACATAAAAACACTCCCTGTCGAAATAATTATCGACAGGGAGTTTAGGTTTTATTCATTTATTTTCCTGCTAATGCTCTTTCAAGCCATACAGAGCCAATGTCCATAGCATTGTAAAGACCTTTTTTCTCGCTCTTTTTAACAATTCTTTTAGCAGGGTCAAGCGAAGTATCAGTATCAAGCAATTGAATTAAAATTGTGCCTGATGTTTCAACATCGCCGTCTTTTTCGCTGTCTTTAACGGTAAGCTTAATAACATATTTATCCGCCATATTGCCGTAATAAATATCTTTACCCTTTCTGACAAGCGGTTTTCCTTTATACTCTAAAAATTCTGACAAAAGAATCACTCCTAAAACTCATTTTATATTATTTTAACATACTTTTGTCTTTGTGTAAAGAAAAATTTATAAGTCGCATTGAATTTAAAACTGCTAAAATTGCAACACCTACATCTGCAAATACTGCCGCCCACATAATTCCCTTTATGCCGATTGCAGATAAAACCATAATCAAAACCTTTACAAAAAGGCAAAATACTATATTTTCAATTACTAATTTTTTAACCTTTTTTGCAAGGCTGAACAAGTAAACTAACGAAAAAGTATCATCATTCATCAAAACTGCGTCAGCCGCTTCAATTGCACTGTCAGAGCCTGCGGCACCCATTGCAACTCCGACATCAGAAAGTGCAATTACAGGCGAATCGTTTATACCGTCGCCAACAAACATAGTTTTTTGAGTTTTTGACAGGTTTTCAATATATTCTGCTTTTTCATCAGGCAAACATTCTGCTTTAAACTCGTCAATATTAAGCTTTTTAGCAACGCTTTTAGCAGAAATTTTGTTATCGCCTGTAAGCATAGCAATTCTTTTTATGCCAAGCTTTTTAAGTGTAGATATTGTTTTAAAAGAATTTTCTTTAATATCATCTTCAATTAAAATTACACCTGCGAAAACACCATCAATCGCAACATAAACGCAATTTTTTTCGTGGATTTTATATTCAACGCCTTGATTTTCAAGCAATCTTTTTGAGCCTACTAAAACGGTTTTTCCTTTATAAACCGCTTTTACACCGTTTGCTGCAAACTCGCTGATTTCGCCCAACTTTGCGTTTTCAAAGTTTGAACTCATACTTATTGATTTTGCGATTGGGTGGTTTGAACCGCTTTCAGCGGCAGCGGCAAATTCTAAAACCTCGCTTTTTTCAAAGCCGTTTTCCTCTATTACTTCACCGACATTAAATTTTCCGCTTGTAAGCGTTCCTGTTTTATCAAATACAACCGATTCAATTTCGGTAAGCGACTCTAAATAGTTTCCGCCTTTTATTAAAACACCGTGTTTTGCGCCTGCTCCTATACCGCAAAAATAGCAAAGCGGAATTGAAAGTACCAATGCACAAGGGCAAGAAACTACTAAAAATGATAACGCCCTGTAAGTGAAATCAGCAACATCGCCCGAAATTATCGAGCCGATAACGCCAAGCAAAAGCGCCAAGCCTACTACGATAGGGGTATAAACTTTTGCAAATTTTGTAATGAAATTTTCTTGTTTTGCCTTTTTTTCGCTTGCGTTTTCAACTAAATCAAGAATTTTTGCAACGGTTGATTCCGAAAAAGGTTTTGTAACCTTTAAAGTTATAACCGAATTCAAGTTTATTGAGCCTGAAATAACTTCATCGCCTACGCCGATATTTTCAGGTAAGCTCTCCCCTGTTACTGCGGATTTATCAACCGCTGACTCGCCCGAAAGCACTACACCTTCAAGTGCGATTTTTTCGCCAGGTAACACCTTAATTGTTGTGCCGACAGCGATTTCCTCAGGCGGATACTCTGCCTCAAAACCATCTTTTACAACCCTTGCGGTTTCAGGCTTAATTTCCATTAATGATTTAATGGATTTTCTCGAACTGTTAACCGCTTTTTGCTGGGCAAATTCGCCAAGCTGGAAGAAAAGCATTACTGCAATTCCTTCTAATCTCTCGCCTATTATCATAGCACCAACAGAGGCTACCACCATTAAAAAGTTTTCATCAAAAAAGTCAAACTTTTTGATTTTTTTGATAAGGTTAATAATAATCTTCTGGCTGATTAAAAGGTAAGCCAAAACCGCCAAAATAAGCGAAACAGTGCTATTAAGCTCAAAAATCATAGTTAAAGCAAAAAGTGCTATTCCGACAATATCAATTATTAAATCAATTAGCGAAAACTTCTCCTCATCTTGCGAAGAAGAAAAATCCTTTACCTTAACATCTGGTTCAATTTCTGTAACAATTTTCTTTGCTTTTTCAAAAGCTTTGCTGTTTTCAGCTGTTATTTTAAGCGTTTTAGTAGCAAAATTGAGCCCGGCATTTTCAACTTCATCAAGCAAATTGATTTTATCAACTATTTTTTGTGCGCAATGGGCGCAGTCAAGCCCATTTAAAATGTATTTTTTAGTCATATAATACCTCGTTATTCATTGATATGGTCAAGTCCTTGTTTAAAAATAAGATTTACATGCTCATCGGCAAGCGAATAATAAACGCTTTTGCCCGATTTGCGATATTTAACTAATTTCGCTTGCTTTAAAATTCTTAATTGGTGTGAAATTGAAGATTTTGTCATATTAAAAAGACAAGAAATATCGCAAACACACATCTCATTTATAGCAAGTGCCGAAAGAATTTTAATTCTTGTAGAATCGCCAAAAACTTTAAAAAGCTCTGCTAAATCATAAAGTGTTTCATCTTTTGGAATTGTTTCTTGCACTTTTTTCACAACATCGTGATGAATTATAGTGCAATCACATCTTAATTCTTCATTAGCCATTTTCTAAACCTCCAAACAGTTGAATAGTTATTCAACTGTTGTTATTATACTCTTAAAAATTTAATTTGTCAATAGGTTTTTTCAAAAAAATAAAAACGGCTTTTAAAAAAAGCCGTTTTATTCTATTTCTTCTTTTTCTTTTTACCTTTTATAACAGGTGTGTAATTTATACTTTCTTGAGTTAAAGAAAGATTATTAATAAACGATTTATCCTTACCTGTAAACAAAATAATATAATCATTTATATCATACCAGCAATACTTACCGTCCCTGTTTTTATAAATATCGTTTCCATTTTTATCAGTAAAAGACAAAGTAAATCTTGAAACAGTCTGGTCGGTATCATAAGTAGTATAAATTCTTAAAGCGCATTTCTTTTTCTTTTTATCGGTATAAATAAATGTGAAAAAATTGCTTGATGTTAAATAAATCTTCTTAAGCTTATAGCCTTTTGGAACATTCGGCAAATAGTAATACTTGCTATTAAAAATCATTTCAAGACCTTGCTCATTAAACGAATTAATAGCTTGGGCATTTTTAGTTTTGCTGATTTTACCTGAGTCAAGAACGCTTTTCAAAGTTTTATACTTTGAAACTTTTTTCTTTAAATCGCTTAAACTCTTATACTCTATTTTCAATTGATATTCAGCGTCAGTTGATGAAGTAGTCTTTTTATCGTTTTTATCCTTTATGCCCGTATAAGTAACCTTAGGGTCGGTAAAAGATGTTGAAGCTTTAGCCTCTTTTGTAACTGATTTACCGTTTTTATAAGTTTTTTCGGTTTTTGTGCCGATTGTTTCGTTTGCCGAAGTTTCTGATTTTGAAGAAGTTTTATTTTTTACAGTTTCTTCACCGCAAGCAGACAAGCACAAAATAACTAAAATCAAACAAAAAGCAATTATTTTTTTCATATTCTTTTTCTCCTTATTTTTCGGTAACAAATTCTAAATGAGTAGCATCGCTTAAAGCGGTAATGGTACCGCTTTCGCTTGTTTTATAAATTTTCACACCTGCATTTTCAAGCAAATTCATAACTTGAATATGAGGATGATGATATCTGTTTCTTTGTGCCGCACTGATTATTGCATACTTTGGCATAAGAATATTAAGCAATTTTTTATTAGTGCCTGTTTTGCTACCGTGATGGCTTACCTTCAAAACCTCAATAGGCTCTAAATTATATTCAAGCAAAGTGTTATACTCTGAGTCGCCTGTGAACAAATAATCTGTTTTATAATAACTTACTTGCAAAACTACTGAGCTGTCATTTGTATTAGAATAAGTCTTATTTGCAAGCGGTCCCATAACCTCAACATCAAGATTTTTTTCGTTTACAATATAATCGTTTGAATGTGGATATTTTAGCTTTATTCCCTCATCATTAACCGCTTTAACAAAGTTTTTATAAGTTCTTGTGTTTGATTTTACGCTTGAAGTGTAGCAATTTTTAATTTCAAAATCCTCAAAAACATCTGCCATTGCGCCGATATGGTCAGCATCAGCATGAGTTGCAACAACAAAGTCGATTGTATTGTAACCTAATGATGCAATATAATTCGTTACTGTTTCAGCGTGTTTTGAATCACCTGAATCAATAAGCATAACTTTACCATTAGGCAACTCGATAAAGCAACTATCGCCCTGTCCGACATCAATAAAATGTACTTTGATTTGTTTTGAATTTCCATTGTCTGTTTCGCCTGATTCTTCGGCACTTTTAAAACAACATTGTCTTAAACAAAATGCAAAAAGAATAATCAAAACTACAATTAAAATTGCTACTACTTTTCTTTTCATCTTACTCCAATAAGCTTTAATGTTTTATTTTTAAAGTTCACTTTATCAAGTGCTAATGCGAAAACGCTGAAAATAATAACGCTTCCGACCGACTGAATTACATTACCGTAAATTGCAAATACAGGTGTTTGCCAGTTGCCGTAAAGCAATGCTTCAGCAAGATAGTAACCGCCTATTGTAATAACAGTCATCGGGAAAAATCCTACTGCATTACGAATAGTAAACAGCTTTTCGCCTTTGCTTGAATAGCATAAAGCAACAACTGCTTTAATAACAAGCGTGAAAGGTGCCCAAAGTGGTGCGCCTGCTAAAAGGTCAGCAACACCGCCACCGATTGCGCCGACAAATACAGCGTAAGGTGTTGGCAAAAGTGCCGCTGAAAGCATAATTATTGCATCACCAAAATGAATGTAGCCCTCATTTGTTAAAACTCTGAAAGATAAAAATGCGGTACATACTGCGGTAATAGCAGTAAATAATGCTGTTATTACTATAAGTCTTGTGTGTTTGTGCGCATTGTTCATAAATTTCAATCTCCTTTTTTATTTTGATAATTCAATAATAGCACAGTTTTAAAGTTTGTCAAATATTTAACAACAATACGCAGTTATAGAAAAAATCTATATCACGAAAATTTTGTACCACTCATATATTGAACGCCAGCTTTTGGCTCTTTTCCTGTTTTTATTTTAATTAATTCACTGACAGTAACAAACTGATAGCCTTTTTTAAGCATTTTAGGAACTATCTTTTCAACGGCATCAGCAGTTTGTTTATAAATATCGTGCATTAAAATAATATCGCCGTCTTTTGCGCTTAACGCTTTACTAATAGTTTTTTTAGCGTTTCTAGTTTTCCAATCTCTTGTATCTACTGTCCAATAATAAAGCGACATTCCCTCTTTTTTACATTCATTTCTAATGGCTTGAGTTGTATTGCCACCTGTTGAACGAAAAACTGTAGGGTTAGAGCCTGTTATTTTTTTAATAACAGCAGAACATTTTGAAATATCAGAAGCAGTAACCGAACTGCCATAATGATTATGGCTATATGTATGATTACCGATTTCACAATTTAGTTTAACTTTTCTTTTAATGTTTTCAGGATTGTTTTTCGCATTTTCGCCTACTGTGAAAAATGTTGCTTTTACTTTATACTTTTCGAGTACATCTAAAATTCTTTTGCTGGCTCCTGCATAATCAGGGCCGTCATCAAAGGTTAAAGCAACAACAGGTTTTCCTTTAATAATTTCTTTCTTTTCAACCTCTTTTTTAACAGTTGCTGCAACACTGTCGCTGTAATCGCTGTAATACTTATTACCCTCAAATTCTGTATAAGAACGAAGTCTTATATGATAAGTTTTTCCTTGAATTAAATTGTTAATTTCATAAGAAATAGTTTCTCTTTCCTCAACTACAGCAGTTTGTGCATCAGAAAAATCGCTGTTTAACGCAAATTCAATTTCATAACCCGAACAATTAATTCCGCTGCTCCAATTTACACTTAGTGCTGATTTTTTTTCATTAGTTACGCTTGAAATGCTTTCGCCTCTCGGCAGAGTAATTGTTTCAACAGGCTTACTTAATTTACTTTCGTTTTCATAACCAAAAAAGCTTTTATAAGAAGAGATTTTAAAGGTATAAAAGCTTTCCATATCTAAATCTTTTACCTTATAGCTTGTTGTTTTACTGTCATCAATCGTCTTAATTAAAGTATATTCAGTAGAATTTTTATTCTTTTGATAAATATTATATCCCGTTGCTTTTTCACTTTCTTTCCAGCAAAGGCTTGCAAAAGTTAAACCTCTTTCTTTAACACCAAAGTCTTTAACTTTTTCAACCTTTAACCCAGAAAAAGAGTATGCAAGCATTGCGGTGAAAACCACAATTGCAACAAATCCGGATATAATTTTAATAGCTGATTTCATTTTTTAATCACTTTCTCCTAAAAACTAATTTTTATAAACACTTTTTATAAGTTTTGCCTTCATATCATTAAACTCTTGATTTGTAATATTTTCAGGATAGCTCATAATTCTAAGCGGTAAAGGTTTATCGCCTTTGTTAAGCGGTGCTTGAAAATACTCAAAATCGTTATATTTAAAGCCTAATTTTTTATAAAACTCAATTCTTTTTATATTCACTTCATTATATGGTAATTCTACTTCGAGAATAACATTATTTTTATATTTATTCAATAAAAACTTCATCATTTTCGAGCCTATGCCCTTTAATCTAAAGCTTTCTTTAACCGCAAAATGCTCAATAAATGTAAAACCCTCTAAATGCCAAAAAGCAGTTATGGCGATTATTTCATCACCCTCAAAGCAAAATAAAATATTATAAGCGTTTTTTTCTAATAATGCTTTTTGTTTTTCAAAGCTTCTAAATTCTTCTTTTAAAAAGCTGTTTTCAAGTATTTCAAAAAAACTGTCAAACCACGAATTTGAAACACTTTTGCCGTTTAGTATTCTGAACTCCAAAACTTTTCACCTACTTGTTAATATAATAACATACTTTTTGAAATTTTACAATAATTTTGTTAGTTGACTAAAAAAAAATATTATGATATAATATTATAAATATTTATTATTAACGAAGAAGTGTTAGTTATGAAAAAAGTATGGGTAACAGTTTTATGTATCTCGCTTGCGGTGTTTACTGCTTGCTTAGGTTTTTTGGGCTATCAATACTTTCAAAACCAAAAAAGCGATAAGCTTATTAATGAATTTGCTAAAAAAACTGAAAGCACAACTCAAGCTGAAAAGCTTGCAAAAAACCCTATCGATTTTGAAAAACTGCAAGAAACCAATAAAGATATTTATTCTTGGATAAAAATAAAGAATACTAATATTAACTACCCTATTTTAACAACTGAAAATCACAATGATAATAATTTCTATTTGAGAAAGAATATTTATAAGCAGTATGATAATCAAGGTGTTATTTTCACACAGGATTTTAATTATACTGATTGGTCTGATAGAGTTACAGTAGTTTACGGCCACAACATCTGGACAAGAGGTACTATGTTCTATCAGTTGCATAAGTTCAAAGACGAAGCATTTTTCAAAAAGAATAAAAACATTATAATTTATGCACCAAAAAGAAAACTAACTTATGAAATTTATTCTGCTTTTGAATATGATGACCGTCATATAATGCAAGCGTTTGATTTTTCTAAAGATGATGATTTCATAACATTTATCAACACAACCTTGTACCCTGTTTCTTTAACAAAAAATGTGAGAAAAAATGCAAGCTTTACAATAAATGACAAGATGATTGTTTTAAGCACTTGCATTAAGAATAAAGAAAACTCAAGATTTTTAGTAGTAGGAAAGCTGATTAAAGATGAAAAAACAAAGTAAAGGTCATAACAAACTTTCCTTTTTCAAAAGGAAAAAGCAGGTTGGATATGTAGGCTCTACTAACAACTCCAACTATGAAGAAAACTATTACAAAATGATAGATAATGCCAGTGGCAGCAAAGTTAAAAAACACAAAAAGCATAAAAAGTTCAAAAAGGCGTTGCTTATCATTCTTTGTGTATTTTTAGCTCTTACTTTGATTGCTTGCTCAATTTTTGCTATTCTCTATTTCAAGGGTAAAAGTCAGTTAAAGCAAGGTGATGTTAAGCTTAAATTACCTACTGAAATTAAGGCTGATGACAACGGCAAAATTATTTATTATAAAGGCAAAAAATACTCTTATGATGAAAATGTTATAACTGTTCTTTGTATGGGTGTTGATAAAGACGATAAAATCCCGCAAAAAACAAGTGTTCAAGGTGAAGCTGGTCAAGCCGATGCGCTTTATCTTTTGTGTATTGATAATACTCAAAAGCGATATAATGTTATTTCGATAAATCGTGATTCTATGATTGATATTGACGAATACGATGTTACAGGTAAATATTTAGGCACTAAAAACGAGCAAGCCTGTCTTTCATTTGCTTACGGTGATGGTAGAGAAAAAAGTTGTAAAAATACTGTTAAAGCAATTTCTCGTATGTTCTATAATATTCCTATCAGCGCCTATTTCGCAATGAACAGAATTTGTATTCCAAATCTTAACAATATGGTTGGCGGCGTTGAAGTACCTGTTTATGATAATGACGGCAACAAAACAGGTCAAACACAATTCTTAAACGGAAAATCGGCTTATAGCTATCTACACGACAGAGATACTTCAAAGCTAAACTCTAATGTTACCAGAATGGAACGACAAAAGAGTTATATAAAAGCCTTTGCTAAAAAGACGATTGAAAAAACTAAGGAAAACATTTCTACTCCGCTTGATTTGTTTAATACTGTTTCTATTTATTCAACAACTTCGCTTAACGCTTCAAAAATCACCTATCTTACCACAAACGCTTTTTCTGATAGAAACGATTTGAAAATTGATTTTAAATCAATTAAGGGTGATTTAACAGCTGATAAAGACGGTTTTGCTGAATTTCATATTGACCAAGACAGCTTAATGGATTTAGTTATAGATGTTTTTTATGATGAGGTTAAATAAAAGGAGAGTTTTTAAATGAAAAAATTACTATCAATTACTTTGATATTTGTTTTGTGTTTTGCTTTTGCTTCTTGCGGTGCAGCTAAGCGTGATGAAAGCTATAAAAGAAGCATCACCCAAGCACCCCAAGAAATAGTTACACAGCCAGAGCAAACTGAAGTTTACGAAGTAACAACAAACAAAGATACTAAAAACTATCCAAAGGTTGAAATCAAAGTTAAAAAATACGGTACTATCAAACTTCAGCTTGACAGCGTTCAAGCACCAGAAACTGTTAAAAACTTTGTTTCGCTTGTTAAAAAAGGTTTTTATGACGGTTTAACTTTCCACCGCATTATAAGTAACTTTATGATTCAAGGCGGCGACCCGAACGGCAACGGCTCAGGCGGAAATGTTGTAGACGGTCAAGAGGTTAATGTTAAAGGCGAGTTTTCATTAAACGGTGTAAATAACACAATTTCTCATAAAAAAGGCGTTATTTCAATGGCTCGTTCAAATAGCGGTTACGATACTGCTTCTTCACAATTCTTTATTTGCAATGCTGACGCTTCTGCAAGCCTTGACGGACAGTATGCCGCATTCGGCTATGTTTATGAGGGCATTGAAGTTGTTGATAAAATAACAAGTAAAGTTGCACCAAAAGCAACCGATACAAACGG
>CACZIY010000045.1 GCA_902781345.1 Oscillospiraceae bacterium
GCCGTCCCCTTTGGGGAAGGTGTCATCGTTAGATGACGGAAGGGGGGGATTTGTTGCAGAATCTTTTTCGGCGGGAGTAAACCCCTGCCCTACAAGGTGTTTATATGTTTGATTAAACTTGAAAAGGCTTCTCCTTGAGGAGAGGCTCCGCCGTAGGCGGTGGTGAGGTGTAACAAAAAACGGGACGCACTGTAAGCCGTCCCCTACACCAAATTTTTAAACAAGCACAAACAATGTAGAGGTCGGGTTCCTACACGACCCGCCGAAATTTGATTAAACACCTAAAAAAGTCATTCCGAGTGAAACATAAGAATCCCATCGCTGAGATTCTTCACTTCGTTCAGAATGACCTTGTGGGGTGGTTTTTTAAAAATAAAATGGCGGGGTTAAACCCCGCCTTAATGCTATTATTTTTGCAATGCTTTTTGCTCTTTTGTCATCAGGTTAAACTCATAAGCGATAAACGCAATATTTACAACCGCCGCCATAAAATCGGCGATTGGTCCTGTATAGAAAATACCGTTTATACCAAAGAATGTTGGCAAAATAAGTAGCGGTGGTAAAAAGAAAATAATTTGACGAGTAAGCGACAAAATTATACCTTTTACAGGCTTACCGATCGAAGTGAAGAATGTTGATGTTATCGGCTGAATAAAGTTTAGCCAAGTAAAGAACAAGAACATTCTGAAAAATTTAACACCGAATTCAAAGTATAAATTGGAATTCTTTTTGCCAAAAAGTCCTAAAATCTCTTTCGGGAAGATTTGGAAAAATGCAAATGCAACAATCGAAATTACAGCACCTGTTACAATTGCTAATTTATAAGCATTTTTAACACGAGCGTAATTTTTTGCGCCATAGTTAAAGCTTTCAATAGGCTGTGTGCCTTGCGAAAGTCCGATTACAATTGAAAATACTATTTGATTGACTTTCATAATAATGCCCGAACAAGCAATCGGAATATCCTCGCCATAAACAGATAATTCGCCGTAATGACGAAGCGAGTTGTTAAGAATAATTATAACAAGCATAATTGCAAGTTGGTTAATAAATGAAGCCATACCGATTGATGCGGTTTTGGTTAAGTATTTGAATTTTGGCAAAAAGTGTGAGAATTTTAACTTAACAGTTTTAAAATTGAAAAGATAAATAATTACAACTATTGCCGATAAAATCTGACCTATAATTGTAGCCCATGCGGCGCCTGCCATACCCCAAAGTGGTACGAAAATCGCATCAAGAATTATATTTACAACTGCACCTAAAAGGTTGCAAAACATTGCCATTTTCGGACTTGCATCTGCCCTGATTAAGTGGCCACCGCCTGTTGTTAAAATTAAAAACGGAAAGCCGATTGCGGTAATTGAAACATATTCTATTGCATAATGCAAAACTGTTTTTGATGAGCCAAAAAGCAAAAGAAGCGGCTTTAAAAACAGAAGTGTTACCACCATTAAAACAATACCGCTGACAGTAAGTGCAAAAATCGAGTTGCCGACAAAGTAAGGTGCTTTTTTGGTTTCACCTCTACCCATATTAAGATTAAAGCAGCTTGCGCCACCGATACCGAACATAAGCGAAAGCGCTATGCAAGCGGTTGAAAACGGGAACGCAATATTTGTTGCGGCATTACCAAGAGCGCCGACAAAGTTGCCGATAAATAATTGGTCAACTATGTTGTAAAGCGCACTTACAATCATACCTATAATGCTTGGTACGGCGAATTTTACCATTAGTTTTGATATTTTTTCGCTTCCCAAAGGATTTGATTTCATTTCTTCCATATTTTTCTTTCTCCTGAATCAAAGGTTTTTACCTTGAAATAAATCGTTTTCTTTCATAAATTTATCTATCCCACCGAGAACCGAAATTTTATCTTTCGACCAATTTGGTGCGATTAGTTTTGATTTGTCGCCATCACCCGTAACTCGTTCAATAACAACCTCGGGTGCAATAAAGGTCAATTGATTTGCGACAAGTTTTATATAAGTTTGCTTATCGAGTAAATCAAAAGGCTTGTTTTCATAAATACTTGCTAATTTTGTGCCTTTTGTAATATGTAATGAGTGAATTTTTAAACCGTCAGGATTTAATTCACCGACTTTTTTAGCGGTTTTTATCATCATATCATAGCTTTCATAAGGTAAGCCGTTTATAATATGAATACAAGTGCGAATACCGCTTTTTTTGAAATTAAGATATTCTTTTTCAAAGCCTTCAAAGGTTTGACAACGGTTGATAAATTCAAGCGTTTTGTTGTGAATTGACTGCAAGCCAAATTCAACGCAAACATCGGTTTTTTGGTTTAATTCTTGCAAAAAAGCGACTTTTTCATCATCTAAACAATCAGTTCTTGTTGAAAATGTTATGCCTACAATATTTTCAAAAGACAATGCGTCATCAGCCATTTTTCTAAGCGTTTTTATATCGGTATAAGTATTTGTATTCGCTTGAAAATAGGCTATGAATTTGTGGGTTTCGCCGTTTTTAGTTTGCCTTTTAATTTCGGCAGAAATTTGCTCTTTGATTGAAAGGTTTTTGTTGGTGAAATAACCGCTGCCGCCTTCGCAATAAATACAACCGCCGACACCTAATTTGCCGTCAATATTCGGGCAGGTAAGCCCTGCGTTTATAGAGGCTTTTAAAACCTTTTCGCCGTATTTTTGATTGTTATAAAATGAGAGCGTATGATACCGCTTGTTATCATTAGAATAAATAAATTTCATTTGGTTTTTCACTATTCATTAGTTCTTTGGCGTTGTTGGTCTGCCCAAGAGGACTTGAACCTCCATCATCAGAGTCGGAGTCTGACGTTTTATCCTGTTAAACTATGGGCAGATAGTATTTCGGGCGGTAAAAAACCGCCCGAATTCTTAAAACATTATTTTTTGCTTAATATAATCTTCAACTTCGTCAATTGCGACTAAATCCTGCTCCATAGTATCACGATTTCTGATTGTAACTTTACCGCTTTCCTCTGACTCAAAGTCATAGCAAATGCAGTAAGGAGTACCGATTTCATCTTGACGGCGATAGCGTTTACCGATTGAACCTGTAACATCAAAATCAACCATAAATGATTTTGAAAGCTTTTCGTAAACTTCATAAGCCTTATCAGAAAGCTTTTTAGAAAGCGGTAAAACTGCCGCTTTAAAAGGTGCGATTGCAGGGCTTAAATGAAGTACTACACGGCTATCGTTTTTCTCTTCATCTAAAACTTCTTCGTCATATGCTTCGCAAAGAAGTGCCAAAACTGTTCTGTCAAGACCGTAAGTTGACTCGATAATGTAAGGAATAAATTTCTCGCCTGTTTCAGCATCAAGATACTCTTGTGATTTACCGCTGTACTCTTGGTGACGAGTTAAATCGAAATTAGTTCTGTTATGAGTACCGTTAATTTCACCCCAACCAAATGGGAATAAAAATTCAATATCACAAGCAGCTTTTGCATAGTGAGCCAATTTTTCGTGGTCGTGGAAACGAAGATTCTCAGCAGGGATACCCAAATCTTCAAAATACTTTTTACCATAGTTTTTGAAATAATCATATAAATCGGTATCGTCGCCCTCTTTACAGAAGGTCTGGAATTCCATTTGCTCAAACTCGATGGTTCTGAAAGTGAAGTTACCAGGAGTAATCTCATTTCTGAATGCTTTACCGATTTGACCGATTGAGAACGGTAATTTTGCACGCATTGAACGCTGAACATTTAAGAAGTTAACATATTCGCCTTGTGCGTTTTCAGGGCGCAAATAAATTACGCTTTTTGAGTCGTTTGTAACGCCTCTGAATGTCTGGAACATAAGGTTAAACTCACGAATATCGGTAAAATTATGCTTACCGCAATTTGGACAAGGGATTGAATGAGCCTTAATATACTCAAACATTTCCTCTTTTGTCATACCGTCAGCGTGAGCTTCAGGGTCAAAATCATCAATCAAATTATCTGCTCTATGACGCATTTTACATTCTTTACAGTCAAGCAACGGGTCAGAGAACGAAGAAACATGACCGCTTGCCTCCCAAACTCTTGGGTTCATAAGAATATCAGCATCAACCTCATAAGAGTTATGACGCTCTTGAATAAATCTTTTGCGCCAAGTATCTTTTACATTGTTTTTAAGTCTTGTGCCAAGTGGGCCGTAGTCCCAAGTGTTAGCAAGACCGCCGTAAATTTCGCTGCCTGGAAAAATAAATCCCCTATTTTTGCAAAGAGCAACTATTTTTTCAAAACTTTTTTCAGTGTTTTGCATTTTTATCAAACCTCAATTCAAAATAATACAACAATCATTATATCAAAATACCCCTAAAAATTCAAGGGTTTTATTACAATTTAATGCGTTTTAAAGCGGTTTTTGAAAACTGATTTACCCTAAGTGATGATAATTCATCGCAATACTTTGTATTTGCGATTTCTTCAAGCCTCAAAACTGATTTTTCATCTTTAAATCTACCTAAAAGGCAAATTGCTTTAACAAAATTTGACCAAATGTCTTTTTCAAGCCAACCGTAGTAGTGCTTGCCGTTAAAAACTTCTATAACTTCCGGCTGTGCATTTATTATTTCACGAAGATAAGGTATAGCTTTTTTATCACCGATTAGCCCTAAAGCAATCGCCGAATTTTCTTTTAACAACTCATTATCGCTTTGTAAAAACTCGTATAAAAACTCTCTATACTTTTCAGCATGAAGTTTTATTTCAAGCAATGCATAATGTGGTGTTTTGCTTGATAAAGCATCTTTTATTTCACATTTTTCTTTTGGCATTTTTATTTTAATATAATTGCCTTTTTGATTCTTTCTAAGTTTAAAAAAGCCTTTTTCAAGCGGTTTTAGACAACCGCTTTTCTCTAATTTTTGCTTTAAATTTTCATAGGGAATATTTTTAATTTCGCAATCAAATTCTGTTGCCGTTTTAACAATATACGCCGCCGCTTCGCCCGATTTTTCCATTTCAGCTTTCATTCTGATTGCCGCTGCAGCCGAGTGAGTAACACCAAGCGATTTACCTATTACAAGCAAATTTTCAAAACCTTTTACTATAAGGCTTTCAAGCGGAACAGAAAATGCAAAGCCGCAATGACGCATATAGGTAATTACAATCCAATCAATAAGATTATCAGACTCGTTTTCCAAATCCCGATTTACATTGTCAAAAGCAGAAAAACCATAAAATATAGGTTTTTCATATGATTTAAAATTCACTAAATCATCAAATGAAATTATACTTTCGGTTTGAATTCTTGCTGTTTCTCTTTTGCCGATTTGCGTTCCCTCAAAAACCGCTCTGTCATTTTCGGTATATTTTTCCAACAAAAACGGTGGTTTTGTTTCATTTTCAAGCAATTTTTTTGAATACTCGAAATCATCTAAATTATCTAAAAAGCCGAGTGCGTTCCACTCGCCGTTTATTTTGCCTTCTCTTAAAAAAGCAATAGTTTTTGAGCAGTTCATTGTATTACCGTCTGCCCTGCCACAGTAGTAAGCAGCGCCTGCCAAGCGAGAGAGCAAACCATCTGTATTATCAACAAAATATTTTGCTTGAATATATAAAAATTCATTTTTATAAAAAACCTCAACGCCTACTAATTTATTTTCATCTAAAATAGCACCAGTTAAAAGGCAGTCCAGGAAAATATTTTCACTTTGTTTTTCTAACTCAACAGTTTTTTGATTGAGTGAAATTGCAGTTTCGCTCGGGTGAGTAAACGCTAATGAAATATTTTTTGTTTCAGCGTTTTTATTTATATTTACAAGTTCGCCAGAAAGATCTCCGTAATAATAACTTTGAACACAAGTATTAACTCCCGTTCCGCCTAAAAAAGTGCTTTTTTCAATACCAATTACATCTAACCCTTGCTTTTTAGCAGTATAAAAGCAAACTGCACCTGCAGTACCCAAGCCTGCTACAAAAAGCGTGGTTGAAAATTCAAACTTTTTGTTAAAATCGCAAGTTATCAATTCGTTGTTCACTATTCTGTTTAACTTCATAACAACTCACCTGAGGCTTTATAAGCCGAAATAAAATCACCAAATGAAATCGAAGGAATGAAAGTATAGTTTTTATCACTCTTTATAAATTTTTCTTTATAAGAAAAAGCAAAAATCGGAGCAAAAGAAGCAATAACAAAATCATTTTCTTCGGCTACTTTTAAAATATTTTTTCTTGCGGTAACATAATCAAAATCTTTTACCGCCATTTTTAAAAAGTATTCATCTTTTAAATGTCCTTTTATAATTTCAAAATCGCCTGTTTTTCCGCTGTAACCGTCGAGAGCGGCAATATAAAACTTTTCTGCTAAACTGCTGAGTTGACTGAAAACGCCGATATCAGTTGTATCAATAATTTTTTTAGCCAAAATTTTATTAAAACCGCTCTTAGAAAAATACTCTATAAAAAATCCATCATCTGTTTTTTGAATTTCAGTTACTTTGCAATCGAATAAAACATTTGTATTTTTTTGATTTAAAATACTTGATAAAAAAGCAGAAACAGGCAATGGCGAATACAATCCGTCATTGCCTAAAATATTTCTTCTTTTTAAATTTTCAACAAGCGTATTATTATCGCTCTTTACCTTTTTTATATTTAAAGATTGACAAAATTCAGAGGCACAAAAGATATTTTTTTCAATTACAACATCGCTTTTTGTCAAATTCATTCCGCATGAAAATGCAGTTGCGCCCAAAACCGCCCTCTCAAAAACTTTCATTTTTAATACTCCTTCATATTTCTTATAAACTCGAAAGTTTTTTCTTCGCCTTGTTCGCTAAGCATTGTTAAAAGCTTTCTTAACATTTCTTTTGTTTCAGGGTGCATATTCATATGGTCGAGTCCTCTTAAAAAATACTCTAACGGATGCGAATTAGTATAGTTTTTACCCTGATAGGTTTTGCTTGCCGCAACCCTGTCGCAAAACATTTCTTTTAAATATTTTGCAGGCATTTTCACAGGTACAACCTTTTTTAATTTCGGGTTGTAGTCGTTCCAATATTCATAGTGGTGCTTATTTCTTCCCTTATGATGAAGCCATGCTGGCGAATAACCGTAAAGCTCTCGCTCAATTTCATTAGGACTGCGAGTTCCCTGATAATACTTTGCACCTGCTTTGAATTCAACATATGTATATTTTGATAAATCGTGAAAAAGCCCCTGCCAAAGAATACCTGCCTTTTTGCAATGAGCAATAACTTTGTGGCGGTGCTTTGTAATTGTTATAAAATGTTTTATTGCGTGCATAAAAAACCTCTTATATTTCACCTATTATATAATCGTTTTCAACTTCTCTTAAATATGTATCAATAATTTTACCTGATAAATTTTCATCAGATTTTACTTTTACAAGTGTATAATTTGGCGTATAGCCCTCAAAATAGCCTTTTTCGCCTCTATTTTCAAACAAAACAGGTGCTTTTTTGCCAAGTTGTGCGTTCAAAAAATCTATTTGCGTTTTTTTGGTTTTTTCAATCATTTTTGCACTGCGAATATGCTTTTGCTCTTTTGAAATATGCCCTGTAAACTTTTCAGCAGCAGTGCCGTGACGCACAGAATAAGCAAAAATATGCGCTTTCGCAAAGGCGATTTTTTCAGCGAATTTCAATGAGCTTTCAAAATCTTCTTCGCTTTCGCCTGCAAAACCTACCATAATATCGGTGGTAATTGCGCAATTTTCAAATTTTGCTCTAAGCTTTGCTACAAGCTCTGCGTAAAAAGCGCTGTCATAATGCCTGTTCATTTTCTTTAAAGTGTTGTCACAACCTGATTGCAACGACAAATGGAACTGAGGACAAAGCGATTTTATTTTTGATAATCTATCAATAACATCATCGGAAAATTGGTCTGGCTCCATTGAGCCGAGTCGAATTCTTTCAATGCCTGTTTCGGCAGCGGCTTCTACAGCATCGGCAAGATTTAGCCCTGTTTCTTTTCCATAAGCTGATAAGTTAATGCCGATTAAAACAACTTCCTTAAATCCTTTTTCTACCAAAGTTTTAACTTCTTTTTTTATTTCATCAATCGGTTTTGAACGAACTCTGCCTCTGGCATACGGAATTATGCAATAAGAGCAAAATCTGTCGCAACCGTCTTCAATTTTTAAAAAGGCTTTTGTTCTGCCGTAAAAATTATCAATAGTTTTATTAACTTGTTCGGCTTTATGCTTTTCAATTATAATTTGGCGTTCGCCTGTTAATTGAAAATTATTAAGCGCTTCGATTACTTTATAATTTGTTCCGTTACCCAAAACTATATCAGCACTTTCTAACTTTTCAGCTTCTTTCGGTGCTGCTTGCGGCATACAACCTGTTAAAACAATAATGCTGTTTGGATACATTCTGCGATATTTTCTGACAGTTTGGCGTGTTTTTCTATCGCTTTCAGCGGTAACAGTACACGAATTTATAACAAATACATCCGGGTTATCATCATTTTCAACTACCAAATAATCGTTTTTCAAAAACTCTTCTTTTAAAAGTTCAGTTTCATATTGATTGACTTTACATCCCAATGTAAAAAAAGATACTTTCATTTATTACTTTCCTAATTACTAAAAAATTCAGGGCGAGGGCTTAACCCTCGCCCATAATAGATTTAAATTTAACGCTCTTTGAATTTGTTTGAACGAACAGGATGACGAAGTTTTCTTAAAGCCTTTGCTTCAATTTGTCTAATTCTTTCTCTTGTTACATCAAACTCTGCGCCTACTTCTTCCAAAGTATGACATCTACCGTCTTTAAGACCAAAACGCAAGCGGATAACGCTTTCCTCTCTTGGAGTTAAGGTTTTCAAAACTGCGTCAATATCTTCATTAGTGATAGTTTTTAAAGCAGCGTCATCAGGAGCCAAAGCCTCATCATCTTTGATAAAGTCCATAAGTCTTGAATCCTCTTCAGGACCGATAGGCGTTTCCATTGAAACAGGCTCTTGTGCTACTCTGACAATTTCACGAACTCTTGAAACAGAAAGTCCCATTTCTCTTGCGATTTCTTCTTCGGTAGCCTCTTTGCCGTTTTCGTGAAGAAGTTGGCTTTGTACCTTTTTCAATTTATTGATAGTTTCAACCATATGAACAGGTATACGAATAGTTCTCGCCTGGTCGGCAATTGCTCTTGTAATTGCTTGTCTAATCCACCAAGTAGCATAGGTAGAAAATTTGAAGCCTTTTGTATGGTCAAATTTTTCAACCGCTTTAATAAGACCTACATTACCCTCTTGAATTAAATCGAGAAAATGCATACCTCTGCCAACATATCTTTTTGCGATTGAAACAACAAGTCTTAAATTGGCTTCGGTAAGTCTTTGCTTTGCCATTTGGTCGCCATCAAGAATTTTTTGAGCAAGTTCGATTTCTTCTTCGCCGGAAAGAAGCGGAACACGACCGATTTCTTTTAAATAAAGCTTTACAGGGTCGTTTAAGGTAACATCATCAATAATTAAAGCGTTTTCAAGTTCCTCTTGCGAAATTTCCTCCAATTCATCAACAGGAGGCTCTTCCAAATCATCAAGATTTGCAGGCACTGTTAAATCATCAGTATCAACAAGGTCATCTTCATATTTTTCATTTTTTAATCTTTCATCTTCAAGTTTTTTATCAATTTCTTTGTTTAAATCTTTAATTTCTGCCATTTTAATGTTTTCCTTTCTTATCTTTCGCTTGCTTGTTTAAAGCGTTTAAAAAATCGTCATCATTCATATTTGATGGTGAAATTATCCCAAGCTTATCTTTTTCATCAAAAATTACTTTTATGCAGTCATCAATTACCTGCTCAATATCATTTGAAAAAGAAAACTTACTGTTTATTTCCATTACCCTGCCGAGTTGCTTTGAATCATAACTTTCGGATAGGTAAGAGATTTCAAACTCTTTGCCTGCTACCAAAATTTCTTGTAGCTTTAAATATAAATCCTTATTAAAGCTTGTTAAAAAATCATCACCGCTTAGCTTTTCAAAAACATATTTAGCGTATTGCGGGTATTGCATTAAAACTGCTAAAATGTTTTCCTCAGCATAAGCTGCTCTGCGATATTTTTTTGCGTCAGGATTTACATCATTAGGCGAATATTTTGGCCTTGTAAATTCGGTTAATTCTTTTTTTAGTGCCTTTTTTTCATTCGATTTTCGCATACGCTGAACTCGATTTAAAATAACACTTTTTTCAACACCTGTTTCGCCGCTTACTCTGCTTGCATACAAATTTCTTGCGATTTCATCGTTAACCGAAGCCAAAACCTCAATTGAAGCGTTTAAATAATTCAGCTTGCCGTCATCAGTTTCAATATCGAATTTGTTTTTAGCACCAAGAAGCTTAAATTCAATATCGTTTTTTGCGCCCTCAAGCAACATTCTGAACCTATTGGCACCGAATTCTTTAATATACTCATCAGGGTCTTTTCCGCCCTCAACTTGCAAAATTCTGATTTTAATACCGGTTGTTTTTAAAATTTCAATCGCCCTTTTAGTAGCCTTTTGTCCTGCCTCATCAATATCCATTGTAACCACAATTTCATCAAAATATCGTGATAACAAATTCGCTTGGTCGGCAGTGAATGAAGTGCCTAATGCACCGACTGCATTATTAAAACCTGCTTGATGAAGTGCGATTGTATCCATATAACCTTCGGTTAAAATAACCGTTTTTTCACCTGAATTTTTAGCAAGGTTAAGCCCGTAAAGGTTTTTACTCTTTTTAAAAACAGGGGTATCAGATGAATTTATGTATTTTGCGCCCTCATCTTCGGGAAATTTTCTTCCGCCGAATGCTATTACATTTCCTCTAAGGTCAAAAATCGGGAACATAACCTTTTTTCTAAATCTATCATAAGCTCGTCCCGTTTTTTGCGATTTTGAGCAAACATTTGCTAAAATCATATCACTTTCAGAAAAGCCTTTGGAACGAAGATGATTTTTCAGTTTATCAAAGCTGTCGGGTGCATAGCCAAGTCCAAATTTTTTAATTGTTTCAGCAGATAGTTTTCGCCCTGAAAAATATTTAAGACCGATTCCGCCGTCTTCCTTTTGAATTAAACATTCAAAATAAAATTTTGCAGTTTCACGGTTGATAGCAAGCACGGTTCTTCTAAGTTTTTCAACCGAGTCATCATAACCGCTTTCAGGCATTGCCATACCTGCCCTGTCAGCCAAAAACCTGACCGCCTCGACATAATCAAGATTTTCAATATTTTTAATAAAAGTAACAACATCGCCACCGTTTTGACAGCCAAAGCAATAAAAAGAATTAGTGTTTGGATAAACGGTGAAAGACGGGGTGCGTTCGTTATGAAACGGACACAAGCCCTTGTAGGTAGAGCCTGCTTTTTTCAAAACAACATAGGAAGAAATTACCTCCTCCACAGGATTTTTATAACGCAATTCATTCATAAAATCTTCTGAAAAATTCACACTCTCACCTCACCTTTTTTGCTTTCTAATCTATTTATTCGACAAAAGTTGCAAAAACCCTTTATTATTTTTCAACTTCAAAACCAAAATATTGTCTGGAAATAACTTCAAAAGAGATTTGCCCTGAAAATTTATCGGTAATATCGTTTTTAAACTTTTCAAATTCGCTTAGTTTTATAAATAAAACTATTTCAACCTTTTCCGCAAAATCAACCTTTTCGGCTTTTAAGGTATAGTTGCTAAAAACGCTTTGCAAAGTATTATAAAATGTGTAATCACAACAAAGCTTTACCTTGTTGCACTCGGTCATAAGCTTTATACCCGAAGCTTCAAGCGCACCGTTGCAAGCGTCAGAATATGCTCTTGTAAGTCCGCCTGTGCCAAGCAAAATGCCACCAAAATAACGAGTTACAACAACGCAAACATCGGTAATGCCCCTTTTTGTCAGCACCTCTAAAACAGGCAAGCCCGCAGTACCTTGCGGCTCACCGTCATCAGAATATCTTTGCTTATTATTTTCACGCAAAACATAGGCATAAACATTATGCCTTGCGTCTGAATGTTTTTTCTTTATTAAATTGACAAATTCAACCGCTTTCGTTTCACTTTGACACGGTTTAATGTAGCCGATAAACTTCGACTTTTTTTCTACTAAAGAAAACTGCGTTTCTTTTTCAACTGTAAAATAATCTGCCAAAAAAATGCTCCTTAAAGTTTTTATATATGGAAAAAAGCCGTAACCGTCAAAAGACAGTTACGGCGAATTTTTTAACATTATTTTGAAGCATTAAGTCTTCTATTGAAACGGTCAACTCGTCCGCCTGAATCAACGAGTTTTTGTCTGCCTGTGAAGAACGGATGACATTTTGAACAAATATCAACTTTGAGTTCTTTACTTGTAGATCTTGTTTCAAAAACATTACCGCAAGCACATTTTACGGTGCAAACATCGTAATTAGGATGAATTCCTTCTCTCATTCTTTTCAATCCTTTCTTAATACAAGTGTATAAAATAACACATAGATTGTGCGTTAACGAAGTAATTTTATCATACATTCAAGAAAAATGCAAGCACTTTTTCAAAAAATATTGAATATTTATCTATTTTATGATAAAATAATGGCAGATTTTTTTATTTTAGGGTGAGATTTTACGAATTTTATTATATTTGATTTGGAATTTAACAGTGCCAAAATTAAAGAATTAGGCATTTTTATTAACGAAATTATAGAAATAGGTGCGGTAAAGCTTAACGAAAACTTAGAGGAGGTCGGCGTTTTCTCCTCTACCATTAAGCCTTGCTACACCAAAAAGCTTAACAGCTATTTTAAAAAACTGACTCATATAAACGATAAGGATTTAAAAAATTCCGAAAGCTTTAATGAGGTTATTGAAAAGTTTATTAAATGGTGCGACTGTGATGAAAATACTGTTTTTCTTTCTTGGTCTGATACTGATTTGCATGTTTTCGTTGAGAATTTCACTCAACTGCTTAAATGCGAAAATGTTTATTTTATTAAAAAATATGCTGATTTGCAAAAATACATAATGAGTTTTGTAAAAACTGAAAATAACAATCAAATCAGTCTTAGTGCTGCGGCTGAAAAATTTTCGCTTTCAACTGATGATTTTTCGGCTCACAGGGCTACTGATGATTCGAGAGTTTGTGAGGCGCTTTTTCAAAAAACATTTGATGAAAAGAAGTTTTTAAACTTTATTCGCAATACGCAAGAGCCGTTATTCTATCGCCGATTGGTTTTTAAACCACACATAATAAGCGACTTAAAAAAAGCGAATATTGATAAAAAACAACTTTCTTACACTTGCCCTGTTTGCAAAGAAAAGATTAAGTTTGACGGCAAATTCAACGCTAAATTAAAGGCATTTTGTGAGATTAAGCAATGCAAAAATTGCAAGAACAAAATTGTTGCAACCTTTCGTTTTAAGCAAAATTTTGACAGCGTGCATATTAGCAAAAGAATTAAAAAGTATATTAAGAAAAAGCCTCAAGAAAATTCTTGAGGTTTTTATTTTTGTTGACAGAATTAAAAATTTGTGTTATAAAAATAATAGAAAACTAAGGAGGTTTTTATAATGAGAAAATCAATTGTAACCTATTTTTCGGCAAGCGGTGTAACCGCTAAAAAGGCTGAGCAGTTAGCAAAAATTCTTGATGCCGATTTGTTTGAAATTGAACC
>CACZIY010000046.1 GCA_902781345.1 Oscillospiraceae bacterium
CCAAGCGCTGTTTCGCCGCAATCATTGCAAACATCTTTACCAATCTGTGCTATATAGCAAATGCCAAGAGATTTAAAAATAAGCTTTATATTATCACAAGAAATGTTAGCAGATGAAGAAATCTCCTCAATTTTTTCAAAAATTGTTTTACCAAACACAATCGAAATCAAAAGTAGTATTACAGAAGCGATAATCGAAACAGGTACTGAGAATTCAGGTGAATATTTTCGCAAAATTACAATCAAACAAGCACTTATCAAAGCAATTCCGACAACTGAAAATATATTCATAATCCAAAAACCGACTTAACAGTTTCAAAGAGCGTTGCAATCTGCGTAACAATCATTGTTAAAACAACAATTATGCCAGCAAGCGTTACCATCATAGCTTGTTCTTCTCTGCCTGAACGCATTAAAACCTGATTTAAAACCGCAACAATTATACCAATAGCCGCTATTTTAAAGATTAAATCTACTTCCATTTTGTTCTCCTTAAATTAGTATTAAAACGACCAATAACCCCAAAAGAATTGACAAAGACGGGTATAGCTTAATTTTTGATTTGCTTTTTTCTTTTCTTTCAAGCAAAATATTTTCAAATGTTTTTATGTAATTATCGCAAAGTGCTATCTGGTTTTGTAAATCAGTCTTACCCAATCCACTGAAAAAGTTATATAAAACTTGCTTTTCGTTTTTATTTAGATTTAAATTATCATTTTCAAAGCATATCTTTTTAAAATAGCTTTCAAAATCACATTTAAAATTCAAAAACAAAAAGCTATATTCTTTTGATAACTCCCCTACTAAATCGGTAATTCTTTCGTTTGAATAACATATTTTAACTTTTATAATACCGATTAATTTAATTATTTTTTCAAGCTGAGTGTTAGCCGAAATAAGCTTATTTGTATATATAAATCCGCAAGTGCTGATAATTAAACCCAACACTAAAACACCTATTATCTTCAAAAAATCACCCTTTTAAATAGTAAATTTCATCAATTATTCCTGCATTTTTGTTTAAAAACACAATCTTTTCAAAAAAATCAGTATCTATCAGCTTTTTGCAAACTTTTCTTTTAAAGAATTCTTCTGAATTTTTGCAATGAACGCTTGTAACAACATTTATACCTGCATTCATACATTCAATTACTGCTTCACACTCGTCAAGCGTTCCTATTTCATCAAAAATAACAACTTGCGGTGATAAAGTTCTAAGAGCTATTTGCACGCCAAAAGCTTTTTTATACCCCTTTAAGCAATCAGTCATATTGCCTAAATCAAAGCAATTTGCTGAAATTTCATTTCTCTCATCAACAACACAAACTTTATAATGAATATTAGAGTAAAACCTTGCAATATCCCGAAGAAGTGTTGTTTTTCCGCTTGTCGGCGGACCTGCAATTATAATGCTTTCGAGGTTGTCCGTTAAAATCTTTTTGGCAATTTTGCAAAAATCTTTAGCAATTCTGAAATTAAGCGTTGAAATATCTTTAACAGAAACCATTTTTTCGTTGTCTAATACCGCAGTTCCGCAAATTCCAACACGAGCGCCAAAATCAGTAGTAATAAAGCCATTATTAATATCTTGCTGATACGAGTAAACCGAGTATTTGCAAAGACGGTTAAATATATAATCAAAAGCGTTTTCGCTTGAAACTGCTTTTAAACAATAATTTTTACCATTAGAAAATACACAAACAGGCTTGTTCTTTCTAAGCCTGATTTCTTGTACATTGTTATTGAATTTCTTTAATTCAAAAGCGATTTGTAACTTCAAATCTTTTGGAAAAAACTCTAAAATTTCTTCTAATTCTCGCTCCAAAACCCTCACCTTGTCCTTTTTTATAAATATATTATTTGGCATTATAAAATATTACAAAAAAATTTCAAAAATTACTTGACAAAGCCGACTTGATTTGATATAATCTTATTTGTTGTGAATATGCGGCAGTGCTGGAATAGGCAGACAGGCACGTTTGAGGGGCGTGTGTCTTTGACGTATGGGTTCAAGTCCCATTTGCCGCACCAAAAAACCACTAGACATAATGTTTAGTGGTTTTATTATTTAACATACAAAAAAGCGGCTTTTAAAAAGCCGCTTTTAAATTTATTTTTTTGCCCAAGTTGACGGGGTTAATGAAATTAATATCGGGTAAATCTCTAATCTTCCAAGCAACATTGCAAGCGATAAAGCAATTTTTGAAATTGCCGAGTATGCAAAATAGTTTGAAGCCGGACCTACAGCACCAAGACCAGGTCCTATGTTATTAAAACAAGCCGCTGTTGCAGAAATATTAGTTTCAATACTAAAGTCTTCAAACGATAATACAAAGAAAACTAAAACGAAACAAACTGCATAAAGTGCAAAATAAGTTGTAACACCGTTTAAAGTTAAATTATCAACCTTTTTACCCTCAAGTCGAATGTTTTCAACACTTCGAGGGTGCAACATTCTTTTAAGTTCTCTTTTAATGATTTTTACAATCAAAACAATTCTGGCAGATTTCAAACCGCCTGCAGTTGAGCCTGCACAACCGCCTATAAACATTAATAGCAGTAAAATCGCCTTAGAAAGTCCAGGCCACAAATTAAAGTCGGTAGTTGAAAAACCTGTTGTCGAAATAATTGAAGCCGACTGAAAAGCCGCTTGCCTTAAAGCAGTTGAAGCATTGTGGTAAAGCGGATAAACATTTGCGGTAACAAGCACTACTGCGCATGCGTAAACGCCAAAGAAACACCACATTTCACCGCTTTTGAATACTGAACGAAATTTTCGCAAAATCAACAAATAATATAGGTTAAAATTAAGCGAGAATAACAACATAAATATTGTAATAACCCATTGCAAATATGGATTATAACCTGCAAGACTTGAATTTTTAAGGCTAAATCCACCTGTACCTGCTGTACCGAACGAGTGAATAGCACTATCAAACCAAGGCATACCGCCACAAAGCAAGAGTGTAAACTCTAACAAAGTCATTGCAATATAAATTAAGTAAAGAATTTTTGCAGTATCCTTTAAACGAGGAACAAGCTTGCCAACCATAGGTCCTGGCACTTCCGCTTTCAAAATGTGCATAGAACGGTCGGTAGTTGTCGGAATAATCGCCATAATAAACACCAAAACGCCCATACCGCCTACCCAGTGGGTAAAGCTACGCCAGAACAAAATACCTCTGCTTAATTTTTCAACATCATTAACAATAGAAGCACCTGTTGTTGTAAAGCCACTGACAGTTTCAAAAAAAGCATCAATATAATTTGGTATTTCTCCGCTAATAGTAAAAGGCAAAGCGCCTATTAGCGAAAGAGTCAGCCAAGAAAGTGCGACTATTACAAAGCCCTCTTTAGCGTAAATTATATGGTTGCTCGGTTTAAATACAATTGTCAGCAAAAAGCCAAAAACAAGTGCAATAGCAATTGAAATTAAAAACGAATACACACAGTCGTTATGATAAAGCACTGAAATTAGCAATGGTAAAACCATTAAAGCCGCTTCAACCTTTACCATTTGACCGACCATATATAAAACCATTCTTCGATTCATTTAAAAACTCCCATTATTTTATAATGTCAGATAAATCTCGTAATCTGTGGTCAGTTGCGCAGACAATAACCTTGTCGCCGTCTAAAATCACATCATCGCCGTTTGGAATAATAGTTTTTCTTCCTCTAATAATACCTGCTACAATAATGTTTGATTTAAAAGAAAGCTCTTTCAAAGGTATGTTAACCTGCTTGAAATCCTCTGATACATTAAATTCAAGCACTTCGGCATTATCATTCATAATTTTATAAAGGGTTTCAACCTTACTTCCGAGCGAGTTTTCAACCGCTCTTGCATATCTAACGAAAATATTAGAAGTAATATTTTGTGGTGAAATTATACTTTCAAGTCCGAGGTTTGCTGCGATTTTTGCAAGCTCAGGACGATTAATTTTTGTAATTACCTTTGGAACGCCAATTGATGAAGCGTAAAGCGACATAAGCACATTTGTTTCATCAATACCAGTAAGCGAAACAAACGCATCAACAGAATTTACGCCCTCTTCTAAAAGCAATTCGCTTGCAGTACCATCACCATTAATTATATCGGCTTTTGGCAAAACATCGCAAAGGTTATGACATACTTCCCTGTCTTTTTCAATAATTTTTACAGAACAGCCGTCTTCAATAAGAAACTTTGCCAAATAATAAGCAATTCGGCTGCCACCTAAAATCATAACATTTCTTGCTTGCTTTTTGAAAAGTCCTAACGGCTTGAAAAATTTTTGCATTTCATCAGGCTTTGCAACAATGCCGACTCTGTCGCCGCTTTGCATAACAAAGTTACCGTCAGGTATATAGGTTTGACCATTACGCTCAACAGCGCAAACCAAAACTTTTGAATTATATTTGTTATTAAGCTCGCTGATTTGAACATTATCTAAATGCGAGTTGGATTTTAAAAGTATTTCAACCATTTCAAAGCTTCTTCTACCGAAGTTTTCAACCTTAATTGCAGACGGAAATTTCAAAATGTTAAAAAGCTCACGAGCTGTCAACGCTTCAGGGTTAATAGATATAGATAAATTCAGCTGATTTTTAATAAAACCAAGACTTTGGTCGTTATATTCAGGATTTCTGATTCTCGCAATTGTATGCCTTGCGCCTAATTTTCTTGCAATATAACACGCAAGCATATTAAGCTCATCAGAACCTGTTACTGCAACAAAAAGCCTTGATTTGTCAATGCCAGCTTCTTTTAAAATATCAAGATCAGCACCGTTGCCACAAATACCCATAACATCATAGATATTTGTAACAGCAGAAAGCTGTTCAGCATTATTATCAATTGCAGTAATATTATGTCCTTCTTTAATTAAATTTGCAATTATCGAATTACCAATTTTTCCGCAACCAGCAACAATTATATCCATAATTCACCCTCAATTATTTTATATCAATAAAATTATAACACAATAAAATTATTTTTCAATAGTCAATGCAATTATTTTTTCAAAAAATGGCAAAAATATATTGACAAATTCGGAATTTATGATATAATTAGTTTTGCGGTTTCAAGGAGCATTAGCTCAGTTGGTTAGAGCTCCCGGCTCATAACCGGACGGTCCGGGGTTCGAGTCCCTGATGCTCCACCAACCGTTTTTAAATAATATATAGGGGTATAGCTCAGTTGGTAGAGCAGTGGTCTCCAAAACCACGTGCCGAGGGTTCAAGTCCTTCTGCCCCTGCCAAAAAAGCAGTTCCGAATTTTTCGGGACTGCTTTTATTATTGTGAACTTGAACCCGAGAGGGTCTGAGCGTTAATAAAACAGTCCTGTGGACTGTTTTTAGCGAAGAGCGGCGAAACGGGTACTGTTGCCTTTGCAACGGTCGGTGAGCCATTAGTATGCAAGGCAAAGCCGCTGCATACTGCAAGTCCTTCTGCACCTGCCAAAATAAGCAGTCCCGAAAAATTCGGAACTGCTTTTATTATTGTGGACTTGAACCCGAGAGGGTCTGAGCGTTAAAAAATAAGTCCAGTGGACTTATTTTAGCGAAGAGCGGCGAAACGGGTACTGTTGCCTTTGCAACGGTCGGTGAGCCATTAGTATGCAAGGCAATGCCGAAGCATACGACAAGTCCTTCTGCCCCTGCCAAAAAAAGCAGTTCCAATTTTTTTCGGGACTGCTTTTTCATTTTTATTCAAATATTAATTCACTGCCTGATTCTGTGATGAAATGGGCTTGCAGCGCATTGGAAATCTTTTTATCATTATGATAAAGCCCTTTGATTTTCACATTTTTAATGCCGTGTTCGTTATCGCAACCACGAAGAATTGACGGTGGTAGAATTTCACCGTAATACCGAATATTTTCGGCAGTAATGTTCTTTACAAAACCTCTATCTTTATCTTTTGAGTAGTGCGACAAATAAACCTTAAAATCAAAAAGCTTTTGTTCTGCATTTTCTATGCGAATATCTTTATACAAAATATCGCTTACTACTGCCCTGTCGCCATTGTGAATTGTGAAAACACCGCCAGACTGCCAACCCTCAAACATACAATGAAGCACATCGCAATCAATGAAGCTGACATTTTTTATACTTTCACATCGAGTTTCAAAGCCTATTTCCATAGCATTTCCCGGTTTTGTGTTCCAAAAAATACTACTTTTCACATTAATATTTTCGCAATTATTACAGCCGTATTTGCTGTCATAATCGGTGGCTTTAACAGCAATGCAATCATCAGCGCAATGCAAAAAACAATTAGAAATATTTACATTTTTGCTTGCTACTATGTCAATTCCGTCGCCATTAACTTCCCAAGTTATAATATTTATTCTATCAATTGCAACATTTTCGCAGTTAATTGGTACTAAAGTCCAATCAATTGCACCCACCATTGTAATATCTTTTATGCTAACATCTTTACAATTGATAAATTTCGCCATTCGGCGTTTTTTTACGCTGATTCCTACTAAATCAAGCACACCGCTGCCGCAAATTTCAATGTTTTCAGCATTTTGGGCAACAATATGAGTATGCAAAACAGCGTTTGAGCCAATATACAGTTTTTCGTTAGATTTAAGTCTTATTTCATCAAACTCAAACTCGCCATTTTCAAAATAATATGTATAATCGTTTGGATTAATTGATTTTTTCTCATAAGTGAAAACAAATAAAGGCAATCTGTTTTCAAACTCTATAATTACCTTTGAGCCTACATTGACAGAAAAATTATTTACAGCATCTATATTCAAATGCAAAGGGCGAACTGATTTTACAATATAATTTTCATCAAGTGAAATGTCGACATTCTCACTTTCACATTGGGCGCATACATACGAAGCGCAATCAAGATCAACACATTTTACTTTTTTGTCATTAATGTTTACAAACATATTTTCGCCCCTTACTTTATCAAAGAATTGATTAACTCTTTATAATACTCATCGGGTTGTTTTTTCACCAAATAAGCGTGCTTTCCTTTTTCGTCCTTTTCAAAATAATTTGAACCATCTAAACTATCGACTGAAGCTGTACCAAATACCATGTCATACTCTGCTTCGCTTTCATCGCCGATAATTGCTGTTAAAACTAACATAGGGTCCCACGCTGAACGACCGTTTTCACAGCCCATATCATGCATTGCTTTATATAACTGGTCGTCTTTATCTAAATTGCCACCGACTAACACGCTTTCGCCTACCTCAAAACCTAAAAAAGTAATAGGCACAAGGCAGTTTTTGCAAAAATATTCAGCCGCTTTTCGTGAACGCTCATTTCTTTTAAAATTGTTTTCTTTGCCACCTTGTTCGTCCCACTTTCCTGCCATCATCCACACCTTTGAAACTTTACTTTCAAAAAGTTTTTTGTCGCTTTTTAAAACCTCAGCCAAAACTTGCGGATAACCTATTTCAATTATCTCAATTTTTTCTTTAGAGTTTTGTAAAATGTCGAGATAAAGGCTTTTCGCATCAGATGCATTTTCATTATTTTGCGGTGAATTATAAGAATTTGCAAGCCTTTTTTGATAAGGCGGATTTCCGCCAAAATCAGTAGCCTCTTTATCTATTCCTATTCTTAAATTGTCTATTCCTTCAAAGTGGAAAAAGGCGCAAATTGACTCAACAGAATAAGACATACAAGCGTTAATGCCTATGCCTAAAATCTCAATTTCGCCTCTTAAATGCGCTCTTGCTAAAAGTCGCATAGCGACTGCATCGTCGCAATCAGTCCACCAGTCAGAACCAACTAAAAACTTTCTCACTTTATACTCCTTATATTACCACTTAACATTCCAACGCTCTGAGTATTCACCGCTTGGATTGTTTGTTTTTTTAACAGTTTTTTTACAAGATTCTTTTTCTATTTGCTCTTGCAAAATAGAATAAAATTCTTCATCATCAATAGGTAAATCTATTCTTTTATTTGTCCATGCTGACATATAAGAAGCATTGCAAAGTTGCGCTTCATTAATGCCGTCAAGTCCGTCTACAATCAAAGGCTCACCAAATAAAATATTATTAGTGAAATTTTGTAAGATTGCTGTATGTCCGTGAACTTCATCTTTGAATTCAAAGGTTTGCTTTGAAATTTCAGGAATAGCGTATTCCTCATTTGAACTAAAGCAAAAATCTCGCTCGCAAATATTTGCGGTATAAAGCATAATCTTATTGTTTTCAAGTACCATTTTACCTTTATCGCCCGAAATTTCAAGGCGATTTGTACCGGGATATTCACCTGTAGATGTAATAAAAACTGCGGTAGCGCCATTTTCATATTCAGCAAAGATTTCTGCTTCATCTTCGACTGAAATATTATGATATTTTCCGCAATAAATATTAGCGCTAATGCTTTTTGGCATACCAAAAATCCATTGCCAAATATCGAGATTGTGTGGTGCTTGATTCATCAAAACACCGCCGCCCTCGCCTTTGTAGCTTCCTCGCCAGTCGCCTGAGTCATAATACTTTTGTGTTCTATACCAATTTGTGATTAACCAGACAAATCGCTTAGGCTCACCTATTACACCCGACAAAAACAATTCTCTGGCTTTTTTATAAATCGGCGTTGTTCTTTGATTAAACATAATCGAAAACGCTTTGCCAGCAATTTTTGCTGCCTCGTTCATCTTTTTAATTTGTTTTGTATAGACACCTGACGGTTTTTCCGAAAGTACATTAACATTATTTTCAAATGCACAAACAGCAATTTCAGGGTGCAAATAATGCGGTGTTGCTACTATTACCGCATCAACCACTCCCGATGACAACATTTTCTTATAATCGGTAAACTTTTTTACATTTTCAAAACTTTCAAGCCTATCAGGTAAAATGTCGCAAACAGCTGTTAAAATAGCACCTTTAATATTGTTTTCAATAATATTTTTAGCGTGAGCCGAGCCCATATTGCCGAGTCCGACTACTCCGAATCTAACATTTTCCATTAGTATGTACCTGACATATCAGCATTAACTTGTTCTTTTACATTAGTTTTTCTTTTTGAAGTTTTAACTCTTTTCATAAGCTCTTGATAATACAAATCTTCATCAAAAGGCAATGAAATTTGTTTATCAAGAAATGCTGAAAGATGCATTGCATTTGATAAAGTTAAGCCTTTAATGCCCTCTTTACCATTCGCAATTAATTTTCCGTTGTGAAGAATACAATCAGCAAATGCGTTTAAAACGCCTACATGCTCGGTTGCTTTTTCTTGTGGCTCCCATTCGCTGTACTCGTAATCAGGCTTTTTAAAGCCCTCATTACAAGTTTTAACCCATTCACGCTCATTAACTTCTGATTTCCAGATTTTAAGCTTGTTATCCTCGCAAACAAGCTTGCCTTTTTCTAAATCAATTTCAAATCTGTTAGTACCAGGTGCATCACCTGTTGTGGTAATAAATACACCTGTAGCACCGTTTTCGTATTCTAAATAAGTTGTTACATCATCTTCAACTTCAATATCATGCCATTTACCAAAATGCATTTTTGTTAAAACAGTTTTTGGCATACCGCAAATCCATTGCAAAAGGTCGAGCTGATGAGGGCATTGATTTAAAAGCACACCGCCGCCTTCGCCTGACCAGGTTGCACGCCAATCACCTGAGTCATAATAACTTTGTGTTCGGTACCAATCGGTGATAATCCAGGAAACACGCTTAATATTACCCATTTCACCACTGTCAACAATTTGTTTCATACGAATATATAATGGGTTTGTTCGCTGGTTAAACATCATAGCAAAAACTGCATTAGTCTTTTTAGATTCTTCGTTCATTATATTTACTTGTTTAGTGTAAACACCTGCAGGCTTTTCCACCATAACATTAATATTTCTTTTAAAACACTCAATTGCAAAATGAGGATGCTCATAGTGCGGTACAGCTACAAGGCAAGCGTTGATAAGTCCTGAATCTAACATTTCTTCCGCCGAAGAAAAGGTTTTAACACTTTGCGGTAAATTTTCTTTTGCCCATTCAAGTCTTTTTTGTTTTATATCGGCAACTGCACAAAGCTCGATTTCAGGGCATTTGCCCGAAACGACATTATTTGCATGAGCCGAACCCATATTACCAATACCTATAATTCCTAATTTAATTTTTTGCATAGTATTACCTCCCTTACGCTTTTAAACCTTGCGCAATTAAAAAATCATAACTTTGCTTTAAACACATAAACGGGTCATCACCGTTGCAATCATCTTGTTCAACAAAAGCAACTTCAACACCGCTTTTTTCGCTGGCATTTATAATTGAATCCCAATTCATATTGCCTTGCCCTACTGCTTCCATTCTCCTGTCATACGACATATCCTTATAATGAACACAAGGCACTCTGCCTTTTAACTCGCAAATTAGTTTTGCAGGGTCACAGCCACCTGCTTGAGCCCAAAAAGTATCAAGCGTAAAACACATCTGCTCAGGTGTAAACTTATCTGCTAAATGCATCAATATGATTTTTCCGTCTTGTTTTTTAAACTCAAAATCGTGGTTGTGATACATAAACTGATAACCAGCATCTTTGATTTTATCAGCAACTTTGGCGTATTTTTCGATAAAATCCGAAAGATTATTGTTTCTGAAATCATACCAACCAAGACCGATATAATGACAGTTTAAATCCTTATGAGCGTCAATTACTTTATCAGTAATATCAACCAATCTGTCAGCGTTATTATGTGTAATATAGCCTATTAAACCCAAATTATCAAGCTGTGATTTCAGCCATTTTGGGTCGCAATCGCAAATACCCGAAAGTTGAACATATTTATAGCCAATATCCGCAACCTTTTTTAAAGAAACTAATAAGTCATCAGTCGTTTTACAAAAATCACGAACAGTATAAAGTTGAGCACCTATTTTCATTTTTTTACACTTCCTTTACCAAGCTTTTAAGTGAATTAAATGCATAATCAAATGCACCTCGCTGAGAAGTAAAAGCATTTTCAACTACGCTTGAATTATCATCTTTTTCAAGATTTTTTAATCCCGAGAATTCCCACAAATGCGGCTCAAGTGTTAATACTTCGCCTTTATACCTTTTAAGAAGTTCAAGTATTTCCCCGTCACCCAAGCCAGCCGCTTTTACAATGCCGTCTTTATTTGCGTCTTTTATGTGCATATATTTTATATATGGCAGTAGCATTTCAAAAGCACTAAGGCTTTCTTGATTACATTGCACAAAATTAGCAGGGTCAAAAACAGCTTTTATTTGCGGAATATTTTTATGAATATCTAAACATCTTATTGCAATATCGCCATAAATTCCTTTTTCGTTTTCGTGGCAAAGTGTAACCCCGCTGTTTTGTGATAACTCTACAAAAGTATTTAGTCGCTCCAAGACCTTTTCTCTTACAGATTCAAAGTTTTCATCAACATAAAAGCTAAATATTCTCATATTTTCAGCACCTAAAATATCGCAAATTTCAAGTGCTTTTTTAAAGCTTTCAATGTGATTATTAAAATCATCATTAATATTAATTTTGCCAATCGGCGAGCCTAAAGACCAAACAGAAATGCTCGTCTCTTTTAATTTCAAACCTATTTCTTTAATTTCATTAAGCGGTGTATCCATAATGTTTTTACCGTTAACACCACGAATTTCAATTAAGCTGCATTCATTCTCTTTGAGGGCTTTAATTTGCTCATCTAAGCTTTCAGCCGCTTCATCAGCAAATGCAGCATATCTAAATTTACTCATAAAAATCTCCTTAAACACCTGAATAAGCAGAAAAACCACCATCAACAGGCAAAATCACACCTGTAATAAAACCTGATTTTTCGCTATCGGTCAAAAATTCTAATGCACCGAGCAATTCTTTTTCATCGCCAAATCTGCCCATAGGTGTAGCATTTAAAATCTTTTTAGTCCTGTCGGTTGGGTTACCGTTTTCATCAAAAAGCAATCCCCTGTTTTGATTTGTTACAAAAAAGCCTGGCGCTAATGCGTTAACTCTGATATTTTCCTTAGCAAAATGAGTTGCAAGCCATTGAGTTAAATTTGAAACGCCTGCTTTTGCAGCAGAATAAGCTGGAATTTTTGTAAGTGGTCGATAAGCGTTCATTGATGAAATGTTTAATATATTACAACCGCTTTTGCCTATCATATCAGGTGCAAAAACCTGCGTTGGCAACAAAGTACCTAAAATGTTTAAGTCAAAAACAAATTGAAATCCCGATTTATCAAGGTCAAAAAATGTTGTAACTTCATCATCATTTTCAAAGCCTTTTTCAAATATTTCGTGTGTTGTAGTGCATTTTGGACTGTTGCCACCTGCACCATTAATCAAAATATCACATTTTCCAAAATCTTTTAAAATTTTACTATGAACTGATTTCAAATCTTCTTTATCAAGCACATCTGCCTTGTAAGCCTTTGCATTTCCGTTTTTAGCAATTATTCTTTCTTCTGTTTTTTTCGCTGCTTCTAAATTAATATCAAGCAAGGCAATATTATTACCTTTTTGTGCTAAAAATTCTGCAAATGCCGAGCAAAGAACACCGCCAGCACCTGTAATAACTATATTTTTCATAAAACTTTCTCCTTACTTAATAGCGTCAAATAAACCTTTTATATACATAGCACCGAGAGCACGGTCATAAAGACCATACCCATATCTGCCTTTTTCGCCCCAAATCATTCTGCCGTGGTCAGGTCTGACATAACCGTCAAATCCGCCTTTAACCAATGCTTTTACGATATTTACCATATCGAGTGAACCGCATTCAGCAGGATGACCTACTTCATAAAACTGCCTATCACCTGTAATTTTTATATTACGAAGGTGTAAAAACGGAGTTCTCAAAGCGAATTTTGAGGCAAATTTTACCATATCATTATTAGGGTTTGCACCAAGCGAGCCTGTACAAAGCGTAAGCCCGTTTGCTTCACTTTTGTACAAATTCAAATACTTTTCAATGTTATTTTCATTGGTAATAATTCTTGGCAAACCAAAAATTCCCCAAGGCGGGTCATCTGGATGAATTGCCATTTTGATTCCGCTTTGCTCTGCAACAGGAATTACTGCTTGCAAAAATCTTTTTGCATTATCAAAAAGTTTTTCTTCATCAATGTTTTCATATTCTTTTAGCAAATTTTTAAGTTCATCTTTTGAATAGCTTTCGTCCCAACCAGGAAGCGACAATTCGCTATTCAAAGGGTTCATTGCTAAAACATCTTTTTCATCATACGCCAATGAATTTGAGCCGTCAAGATGTGCAAATTCAAGCTTGCTTCTCAACCAGTCAAACACAGGCATAAAGTTGTAGCAAACACATTTTACCCCTGCTTTGCCAAGTCTTCTGATATTTTCACAGTAGTTGTCAATCAGCTTATCCGCGCCTTTTGCGCCAAGCTTAATTTCTTCAGGAACAGGTACGCTTTCAACTACTTCAAATTCGAGTCCGTTGTCAGCCGCTTGCTCTTTAATCTTATTAATAGAGCTTTCGCTCCACACTTC
>CACZIY010000047.1 GCA_902781345.1 Oscillospiraceae bacterium
AGAAGTAGAGTTAAAAGCGAAAGAGTTACAGACCCAGCAGTTATTACTGAGATGTTAGAGCAGGTTATAGTTGATTTTATGAGTGTTGACAATACGATTAAAACAACTACAAAACCATCTATGATTTTAGTTATCGGTGTTAACGGCGTTGGTAAAACTACCTCTATTGGTAAAATGGCTCATAGATATAAAGAAGAAGGTAAATCTGTTATTTTAGGCGCTGCAGATACATTCAGAGCAGCCGCTGCTGAACAGCTTACTATCTGGGCTGACAGGGCTGGTGTACCGATTATTAAACACGGTGAAGGCGCTGACCCTTCAGCAGTTGTTTTTGATACAATTGCCGCAGCAAAGGCGAGAAAATCTGATGTAATCATTTGCGATACTGCAGGTCGTCTTCATAATAAGAAAAATCTTATGGAAGAGCTTTCTAAAATGTCGAGAATAATTAATAGGGAATTGCCTAATGCTGATGTTGAAGTTTTGCTTGTATTAGATGCTACAACAGGTCAAAACGCTGTAAATCAAGCTAAAATTTTCAAAGAAGCAGCAGGTATTACTGGTATTATTTTAACAAAGTTAGATGGTACTGCAAAAGGTGGAGTTGTTATTGCAATTACAAAAGAGCTTGGTATTCCTGTTAAGTTAATCGGTGTAGGTGAGCAAATTGACGATTTACAAGATTTTTCACCGCAGCAATTTGCAAATGCAATTTTCGGCAAAGAGGAAGAGTAAATGAAATTTATAATTGCAAGTAAAAACAAAAATAAAATTAAAGAATTAGAAAGAATTTTAAATCCTCTTGGTATTCAAGCCGTTACTGAAGATGAATTGAATATAAAAATTCCTGAGGTTGAGGAAACTGGCACTACATTTTCAGAAAATGCTTTTTTAAAAGCAAATTCTGCTTGTAAAACAAGTGGTTTGCCTGCTATTGCAGATGATTCGGGACTTTGCGTTGACGCTTTAGACGGTGCACCAGGCGTATATTCTTCACGCTTTTCAGGTGAAAACGCTGACGCCAAAAGTAATAATGCACTTTTGATTGAAAAGTTAAAAGATGTTGGAATAGAAAAAAGAACTGCAAAGTTTTGCTGTTCAATTTCAGTTGTTTTTCCAAATGGTGATGAAATTAAATGCTTTGGCGAGTGTAAAGGCTATATCGGTTTTGAAGCAAAAGGCACAAACGGCTTTGGTTACGACCCATATTTTTATGTTGGCGATAAGTCTTTTGCCGAGCTTTCTGCTGATGAGAAAGATAAAATCAGCCACAGAGGAAACGCTTTAAGAGAATTAAAAATTAAATTAAAGGAGTACTTAGATGCTTAACAGTAAACAAAGAGCATATTTAAGAGGGCTTGCTAATAGCTATGAAACCCTTTTTCAAGTTGGCAAAGACGGTGTTACTGACAATATTGTAAAGCAAGTCAGTGATGCTTTGAATAAACGAGAGTTAATTAAGATTAATTCGCTCGAAAATTCACCTGCAACACCAAAAGAAATAGCAAATGAGATTGCTACAAAGGCTAATTGTGATGTCGTTCAGGTAATTGGCAGAAGAATGGTTTTTTATAAAAGGAATAATAAAGAACCTAAAATCACACTTCCAAAAACAAAGAAATAATTATGAAAATTGCAGTTTACGGCGGGGCATTTAACCCTGTTCATTTAGGACATAAACAAATTGTAGAACAGCTTCAATCAAATTATAATTTTGATAAAATACTTGTTATTCCAAGCAAGATTTCGCCGCATAAATCCAGCAAAAATCTTGTTTCGGCTGAACACAGGCTGAATATGTGCAAATTAGCATTTGAAAATATAAATACATGCGAAATTTGCGATATCGAGATTAAAAATGAGGGTGTAAGCTACACCTACAAAACACTTGAAATGTTAGAGGACACTTACAAAGATGCCGAATTTTATTTGGTTTGTGGGTCTGATATGTTTTTGTCGCTTTTAAACTGGAAAGAATATAAAAAATTATTTAGTTACGCTAAAATAATCGCTTTTATCAGAGATAATGAAAGCATTAGCATTATTAATGACTATAAAGAAAGAATAGAAGAATACGGTGCAAAAGTTGAAATTTGTAAAGCAGAAATTTTACCTTATTCTTCAACTTTAATTCGAGAATTAATAATTAATAATTATAATTTTGAAAAATATGTTTCAAAAGAAGTTTATAATTATATAAAAGAACATAATTTGTATAAAAATTAGAGGGTTACTATGGAAAAGACAAGCAAGGACATTTTTGAGTATTTGCAGGAGCATCTTGATAAAAAAAGATTTAATCACAGCATAAATGTTGCGGAAGAATCTTACAAGCTTGCTGAGAAATATGGTTATAATAAAGATAAAGCATATCTTTGCGGTTTGCTTCACGATGTTTGCAAAAATGAGACTCAAGAAAAAATGTTGCAAATGTTCGACGAATTTGGTATAATATTAGATGATATTCAAAAAAGTCAATATAAACTTTGGCACGCAGTTTTAGGTGCACAGTTTATTCAAAATGAATTTGGTATTTGTGATAAAGAAATTGTTGACGCAATAAGATATCACACTACAGGAAGACCGAATATGACTAAGCTTGACAAAATCCTTTATTTAGCTGATTTTATTTCAGCTGACAGAGATTTTGAGGGTGTTGACCATTTAAGAGAATATGCTTATGTTAATTTAGATATAGCTGTTTTTGAATGTTTCAAATTTTCAATAGAAGAATTATGTTCTATGAACAAGCCAATTCATATTGATACATTAAACGGATATAATTATTTGATAACTAAGTAATTTTTGTTTTAAGGAGAGTTTAAATGAATAACAGAAAATCTTCAGACGAGTTAAAAAGGAAGCCTAACAGAAGAAAAGGCGGTTATTATAAAAAAGGCAGTAGAAATACTGTAAATCATGCTGTTGAAAACGATATTTATTCACATTCAAAAGAAAAATCTTTTGATTTGTCTAAAATCGGTAATAAAGCTAAAAACAGAAAATCAAGAAAAGTGTTGATTATAACTAATGTGTTATTATCTGTGCTTTTTGTTATTTCATCAGTTGTTGCTGTAATTACCACAGCTTTGGAAATGGATTTGTTGAGAAGCAACAGTGTTGACCAGAAGGAAAGCGGAATATTTGAAGATATTAAAGTTTCAATCAACGAAAATGTTTCGTACTTTTTGATTTGCGGTCTTAATGATAATCTTTCGGATATCATTATGGTAGGCTGCTTTGATTTGAAGAGAAACACTATGAATATTCTTCAAATTCCTCGTGATACTTATGTAGGCGATGTTGTTTCGGGTAAAATTAACGCTGTTTACAGAAACCCTCGTAAAGGTGAATCAAAAATTAAAGCGTTAGAAAGATGTATCAACTCGAAATTAGGCTTGCCAATCGACCACTATGCAACTCTTACTATTAAAGGTACTGAAAAAATTATTGATATTATCGGCGGCGTTGATATTAAGCTTGATAAAGACTATACGCTTATTGATGATACTACAAAACCACAACAAAAGAAGTACTTTAGCAAGGGTAAGGTTCATTTAGACGGTCAGTGGGCAACCGCTCTTATCAGACACAGAAAATCATTTGCTCAAGGTGATTTAGGTCGTCTTAAGAATCAAAGAGCGATTTATGCTGCTGTTTTAAAGAAAGTTTTGGCACTTTCTACTTCACAGCTCACTAAAATAGTTACAAGCTGTATGAATGAAATTTCTACTGACTTAACACTCGGTTTGGCTTTAGGTTATGCTGATAAAGCGCATGATTTAAGCCTTAAAAAAGTAAAAATCGTTTCTATGCCAGGTCAAACTGCTACAATAGGCGGTCTTTCATGTTGGGTTTGCCATAAGCAAGAAACAGTTGATTTGTTGAATAAGAGCTTTTTACCTTATGATAAAAAGCTTACTGCTGATGATTTGAAGATTGTTGATTACGCTGACAGAGGAAGCGCTTATAACAGCGATTATGAGCCATTCTTACAAGGCGGTTCATTAGATGATTTTGACAGAGATAAAGAAACTACCACAGCAAAATCTAACTAAGGAGAAAAAATGGAAGCAATAAAAAAAGTTGAAACAGTTGTTAAAGCGCTTGACAGTAAAAAGGGCTTTGACATCAAAGCAATAAAAATAGATGATTTAACAATTCTTGGCGATTATTTTATAATCGCCTCAGGTTCATCTTCAACACAAGTGCGTGCACTTGCTGATGAGGTTGATGAAAAAATGTCAGAACAGGGAATAGAGCCTAATCACATTGAGGGCAAAACAAGTGGTTGGATACTGCTTGATTACGGTGATGTTGTTGTGCATGTTTTCACTAAAGATGAAAGAGAATTCTATGCTTTAGAAGAAAAGTGGAAAGATGGCACAGAAATAGATATTAATGATTTTATCGTTGAATAAGAAGGGGTTTTTTAATTGAATTACGATTTTAAATCTGTTGAACAAAAATGGCAAAAAATCTGGGAAGAAAACAAAACTTTTGAAGCAAAAGAAGATTATTCTAAGCCAAAGTTTTATTCATTAGTTGAGTTTCCTTATCCATCTGGCGCAGGTATGCATGTAGGTCATATCAAAGCATACTCAGGTCTTGAAGTTGTTTCAAGAAAACGCAGACTTCAAGGTTATAATGTACTTTTTCCACTTGGCTTTGACGCTTACGGCTTACCAACTGAAAACTACGCTATTAAAACAGGTATTCATCCGAGAAAAGTTACTGATGATAATATAAAGAACTTTACTTCACAGCTTAAAAGAGTAGGTTTTTCATTTGATTGGTCAAAAACTATTGATACAACTGATGAAAATTATTATAAATGGACTCAATGGATTTTCTTGAAAATGTTTGAAAAAGGTCTTGCTTTCAGAGATAAGACCTTGATTAACTATTGTCCTTCTTGCAAGGTTGTTTTGTCAAATGAGGACTCACAGGGCGGTAAATGCGACATTTGCCACAGCACTATTGTTCAAAAATCTAAAGATGTTTGGTATTTAAGAATTACCGATTATGCTGATAAATTGCTTGAAGGTTTAAAAGAAGTTGACTATTTACCAAATGTTAAGCTTCAACAAGAAAACTGGATTGGCAAATCTACAGGTGCTTTTGTTGATTTTTCAATCAAGCAAGTTGATGAAAAATTAAAGATTTATACTACTCGTCCTGACACTTTGTTTGGTGTTACATTTATGGTAATTGCACCTGAGCATCCAATTATCGAGAAGTATAAAGATAAGATTTCTAATTACAGTGAATTAGTTGATTACAAAACAGAGTGTGCTAAGAAAACTGAATTTGAGCGTACTCAGCTTGTTAAAGATAAAACAGGTGTTAAAATTGAAGGATTATCGGCTATTAACCCGATTAATGATAAAGAAATTCCAATTTACATATCTGACTATGTTATGATGGGTTACGGTACAGGCGCTATTATGGCTGTACCTGCTCATGATGAACGAGATTATGATTTTGCTAAAAAATTCGGTATTGATATTATCGAGGTATTAAAAGGTGGCGACATTACAAAAGCTGCTTACACAGAAAGTGGCGAGCATGTAAACTCAGGCTTCTTGAACGGTATTGTTGACAAAAACGAAGCTGTTGAAAAAGCAACCGCATATCTCGCTGAAAAAGGTATTGGCGAAAAAGGTGTTCAGTACAAAATGAAGGACTGGGCATTTAACCGTCAAAGATATTGGGGTGAGCCGATTCCGATTGTTTATTGTGATAAATGCGGTATGGTGCCTGTTCCTTATGAAGAATTACCTTTAAAATTACCTAAGGTTGATGAATTCAAACCAGGTCAAGACGGTGAAAGCCCTCTTGCAAAGGTTGAAAGTTTTGTTAATTGCAAATGTCCGAAATGTGGCGCACCTGCTAGAAGAGAGACTGATACAATGCCACAATGGGCAGGCTCATCATGGTATTTCTTGCGTTATATTGACCCTAAAAATGACAAGGTATTTGCTGATAAAGAAAAGCTTAAATATTGGATGCCTGTTGACTGGTATAACGGTGGTATGGAGCATGTAACCCGCCACTTGATTTATTCAAGATTCTGGCATAGATTTCTTTATGATTTGGGCGAAGTACCTTGTAAAGAACCATATGCAAAAAGAACAGCTCAGGGCTTGATTTTAGGACCTGACGGCGATAAGATGTCAAAATCAAAGGGCAATGTTGTTGACCCTAACGATGTAGTTGACGAATACGGTGCTGATGTACTTCGTACTTATGTATTGTTTATGGGTGACTATGAAAAGGCTGCGCCTTGGTCAAAAGACGCTGTTAAAGGCTGCAAGCGCTTTATTGACAGAACTTTCTCATTGCTTGATATTGTTAATGATAGTGAAGAATACTCTGAAAAGTTAGAAACTTCTTTCCATAAAACAATTAAAAAGGTTTCAAGCGATATAGAAACACTTAAATATAACACGGCGATTGCCTCGCTTATGACATTGTTGAATGAAATTTATTCAGCAGGTTCAATTACCAGGAAAGAATTAAAAACATTTATTCTTTTACTTAATCCGTTTGCTCCTCATATTACTGAGGAAATGTGGCAATTAGCAGGCTTTGGCGGTATGCTTAACGAAGCTTCATGGCCTGAGTATGATGAATCAAAATGTGTTGATTCTACTATTGAAATTGTTGTTCAGGTTAACGGTAAATTAAAAGCAAAATTAAGCGTTAATGCTGAAAGCTCTCAAGATGAAATTCTTTCAATTGCTAAAGAAGATGAAAAAGTTAAATCAGCAATTGAAGGCAAAAATATAATCAAAGAGATTTATGTTAAAGGTAAATTAGTAAACATTGTAGCAAAATAAGGTGAAAATATGAAACGAGGCATAAATATCGGTGATCACTTTGAAAACACTTATGATACCGATAAAGAGTTTATAAATCCTGTTAAGGATTGGTATTATGATCAAATTGTTAAGTTAGGCTTTGACCATGTCAGGTTGCCTGTTCGTTGGTCTATCTGGACAGATGATAAAAATGGGTTTAAAATAAAAGAAAACTTCTTTTATGAAGTTGAAAAAACTGTAAAAAGATTTTTAGATTGCGGTTTAGAAGTAATTTTAAATGTTCATCATTTCCGAGAGGCTATGGACGAGCCGATGAAATATAGCAAAAAGCTTTACGCTATTTGGGAACAAGTAGGCGAGAGATTTGCAAATTATCCTAATGAATTGATTTTTGAAGTTATGAATGAGCCTACTTGGCGTGCAACTGATGAAGAGTGGAACCAAGTTCAAGCCGAGGCGGTTAAGGTTATTAGAAAAACCAACCCAACTAGAAGAATTGAGGTTTGCGGAATAGATTATTCAGGTCTTGTTGCACTTGACAGATTGGTGTTGCCTGATGATGATAATTTGATTGCAACTTTCCATTTCTATGATCCGTTTGAATTTACTCATCAAGGTGCGGAATGGTCGCCATCAATGAAAGATACAAAAGGTATCAGATGGCTTGGCACTGATGATGATAAAGAATTTATAATGGCGAGAATTGTTGCACACGCTAAAAATTTCAGTAGAACTCATAATAATATTGAAATGAATTTAGGCGAGTTTGGCGCTTATTATAAGTATGCTAAGCCTGAAGACCGTGAAAATTGGACAAGGTGTGTCAGAGAATGTTGTGAGAAATTAGGATTCTCATGGACATATTGGGATTTTAATCGAAACTTCGGTCTTTTTGATTTTGACGGTAATTTAAGGCAAGAAATAGCGGACGCATTATTAAAGGATTAAAAAAGTGTTGACAATACATTGATTTAGTGGTATAATTACATAGTAAATTACCCCTGCGATAGGCGGAGGGAGGGAGTTTAAATGAGTCAAGTTCGTATTAAAGAAAACGAATCATTAGAAAACGCACTCAGACGTTTCAAAAGAGCAACAGTTAGAGACGGCGTTATTCAAGAAGTTCGTAAAAGAGAACACTACGAAAAACCTTCTGTAAGAAGAAAGAAAAAATCAGAAGCTGCTCGTAAAAGAAAATTCAAATAATAGTTTGGGCTTTACATATTGTCCGAGTTTTATTTGTGTTAATTTAGTTTGTTAAAAACGGACATTTTTTAAATGTCCGTTTTATTTTTAAGGATTTTTATGAAGATTTTTAAACCAGATTTTTATTTAAAAAATATCTTTTCTCTAACACCTGAATTTTGCAAGAATAACGGTATTAAAGCCTTGCTTTTAGATGCTGATAATACGCTTTGCATTTACCATACAAATTATCCTGTTGACGGAGTTTTAGAGTGGATAAGCAAAATGCAACAAGCGGATATAAAGCTTTATATTCTTTCAAATTCAAAGCCTGAAAGGTTAAAGATTTTTGCTAAAAATGTAAATCTACCTTACTTTTATATGTCGCTAAAGCCTTTGCCTTTTAAAACCTTAAAAGCGGTGAAAGCATTAGGCTTTGACAAGCAAGAAGTTGCATTAGTAGGCGACCAGTTGTTTACTGATGTTTTAGGCGGAAAATTTGCTGGTATTAGAACAATTTGGCTTGATTATATTAGAGAAGAAGAGTCAAAATTCTTTAAGTTTAAAAGAAAAATTGAGAAAAGAATTAAGAAAAACTTAAAAAGGAGTGATGTGTAATGTCAGCAATTTTTGGACCGGCAGGTAATGCTGATAGCTTTAAAGCTTTAGGTTATAAATCAAATACTGATGCACCTGAATATGTTTCAAAAATGAAGCTTGATTTATATGAATATCAATGTGGCAGGGGAGTAAAAGTTTCTGCTGAAAATGCCGCTATTTACCGTGAAAATGCTGAAAAATTCGGCATTAAAACATCACTTCACGCTCCATATTTTATCTCGCTTTCATCAGTTGAAGAAGATAAAAGATTAAAATCTGTTGATTACATTTTGCAAAGCGCAAAAGCCGCTGATATGTTAGGTGCCAACAGAATTGTTGTTCATTCTGGCTCTTGCTCGAAAATAACTCGTGAAGAAGCACTCGAAAAAGCGAAAGATACGCTTAAAATCGCGAGAAAAGCCTTGATTGATAACAATTTAGAACATATACATATTTGTCCTGAAACAATGGGAAAAATCAATCAATTAGGCACTTTGGAAGAGGTTTTAGAGTTGTGCTTGGTTGATGACAGTTTTATTCCTTGTATTGATTTCGGCCATTTGAATTGCAGAACTTTTGGTAAGATGAATTCTTATAATGATTTTGAAAATGCTTTGAATTTGGTAGAAAATAAGTTAGGCGCTGACCGCTTGAAAAGTTTTCATTCACATTTTTCTAAAATTGAGTGGACTGAAAACGGTGGCGAGAAAAAGCATTTAACCTTTGCGGATAATATTTATGGTCCTGAATTTGAGCCACTCGGCGAATTGATTGCTAAAAAGAATTTATCGCCTTATATTATCTGTGAATCGGCAGGCACACAAGCAGAAGATGCAAAATTTATGAAAAAAATATATAATTCTTTTAAAACAATGTAAAAAACACTTGAAATATATATAAAAATAGTATAAAATATATATGTTATTTAAAAAATACGGAGGTAAAATTTTATGATAACAGCAGGAGATTTTAGAAACGGCGTAACTTTTGAGATGGAAGGAAAAGTTTATCAAATTCTTGAATTCCAACATGTAAAACCTGGTAAAGGCGCTGCTTTTGTCAGAACAAAAATCAGAGATGTAATTGCAGGTTCGGTTGTTGAAAAAACTTTCAGCCCAACTGATAAATACCCAACTGCTTATATTGAAAGAAAAGAAATGCAATATTCTTATAATGACGGTGATCTTTATCACTTTATGGATACCGAAACTTGGGAGGATACTGCAATTTCTCCATCAGAATTATCTGATAACTTTAAATTTGTTAAAGAAGAAATGATGTGTAAAGTTCTTTCTTACAAAGGTAAGGTATTCGGTGTTGAACCACCTACATTTGTTGAACTTGAAATCACTCATACAGAGCCTGGAGTTAAGGGCGATACTGCTACTAATGCTACAAAGCCTGCAACTCTTGAAACAGGTGCCGAAATCAGAGTTCCGCTTTTCATTAACGAGGGCGATAAAATCAGAATTGATACTCGTACAGGCGAATATATGGAAAGGGCATAAGTAATGACAGTTTCAGAAAAAGTTTCTTATTTAAAAGGTTTAGTTGAAGGACTTGACCTTGATAAAGACGATAAAACAGTTAAAGTAATCAATGCTATTATTGATACTTTAGACGAAGTTGCTGAATGTGTTTCTGAATTAGAGCTTGATGTTGCTGATATTTCAGACCAAGTTGATGCAGTTGATGAGGATTTGGCAGAGGTTGAGGATTATCTTTTTGAATATGATGAAGATGATGACGAAGATGACCTTTACGAAATCAAATGTCCAGAATGCGGCAATACAATTGTGGCTGATTTAGATATGATTGATAATGATGAAATTAAATGTCCTGAATGTGGCGCATCATTTCAATTAGATATTGAAGAAATAGAAGAATAAATTATACCCGAAAGTTTTTCTGAAAGCTTTCGGGTTGTCCTTTTTATTGTACAATTAATAATATATAATTCTTACAGAAACAAAAAGAAAGGACTTATATATTATGAACGAACTTCAATCAAAAATCTATACTTTAAAAATTGTACATTTTCTTTTTAAAATATTCTTAGTTATAACTTGTGTTTTATTCTTAATTTTCGGCTTTAGAGATTTACAAAAAGAATTAATTTTAGCTTTTTTAACTGCATTTAATTTTGTCGCAAGCAGAGTGTGCGAATACTATATATCTGTTTATCAAAAACAGTATAAGTCGCAAGTTAAAAATAAGAAGAAAGCAAGAATTATTTACTTTGATAAAATAGCATAAATAAAAAGACCGTTATAAAACGGTCTTTTTTATTTTAATGCAACATTGCTTTCGCCTATAATAGTTTTTAATTTTGAAATTAATTCATCATCTATTGCACAATGAAGCTTTGATTTTAGCAGCTTTTTATTATCATTACAATAAATAAAAACAGGAGAGTTGCCTTTATAAATACTTAATAACTCGCTTGCTTTGCGTAAATATTCATCATTTAATGAATTTACTTTTAAATACAGTTTTTGTGATGAAAAATTCTCGATAAAATCAATTTTTTCGCAAATAATTTGAGGTTGTTCTTCATCACGAATACTAACTCTGCCGAAAATCACAAGCGGTTTGTCAGGGGTTAAATACTCATAATTTTCAGCGAGAATTTTTGGAAAAACAAGCATTTCAGCACTTGAAGAAATATCTGAAATAATAGCAAATGCCATTGTATCGCCCTTGCGAGTAGTCTTTTTCTTAATTTTATCAACAAAGCACAAAAGCGTTACACTTTTGTTATCATGATATTTTTCGCTATCATTAAAAACATCTCTTAAAATATCAAATCTATTTGCTTGTATAATATTTTTATACTGACTTAACGGGTGGTCGTTAAGATAAAAGCCGATAACTTCTTTTTCAAACTTTAAAAGTGTGTTTTTATCAAATTCAGGGTAAGAGTTAAAATGTACCTGAGTTTGCTCACCGCTTTCGAAAAGATCAATTTGACCTGCGATATTGTCAAATCGTTTTCTTTTTAAATTCGAGAGTATATTGTCAATATTTTCAAGCATTTCACGGCGGTTATAGCCTAAATCATCAAAACAGCCCGATTTTACAAGCGCTTCAATGGTGCGTGTGTTTAAATCTCTGCCATCGCATCTTTTGCAAAAGTTGTATAAATCGGAAAAATCGCCGTTTTCTTTGCGTTCTTCAATAAGTTTATCAACGATATTTTTGCCAACACCTTTAATGCCTAACAATCCAAATCGAATATTATTATTTTCAACAGAAAAGTTATATTTGCTAAGGTTTATACTTGGCGGTAAAATCTTAATTCCTATTCTTTTGCATTCTTCAAAGTATTCTTCAACCTTTGATGAGCTATTTAAAACGCTTGTTATCAAAGCTGCCATATAAAAAGCAGGGTAGTGGCATTTTAAATAGGCTGTTCTGTAAGAAACTATTGAATAAGCGGTTGCGTGTGCTTTGTTAAAAGCATAAGATGAAAACGCTTCAATTTCAGTGAATAAATCAATTGCAACTTGCTCATCAACACCATTTTTCTTACAACCCTCAATAAAATTAACTTTTTCTTGCCTTAAAACATCATGCTTTTTCTTAGCCATTGCACGCCTGATTATATCGGCTCTGCCAAGTGTGTAGCCTGCCAATGTTCTGAAAATTTGCATAACTTGCTCTTGATAAACAATACAACCGTAAGTTACATTTAAAATCGGCTCTAAAAGGGGAGTAGCATACTTTATTTTATCAGGATTATGCTTGTTTTCAATGTATTTTGGAATTGATTTAACAGGACCTGGTCGATAAAGCGATAAAAGTGCTATTAAATCCTCTATATTAGTTGGTTTTAGCTTTTGCATAGTTCTACGCATACCAACCGATTCAAATTGAAATACGCCGTCAGAATGACCAGATGAAAGCATATCAAACACTGCTTTATCATTTTCATCAATGCTTTCAATATCAAAATCAGGCTTAATTTCCTTTATCATTTTAACTGTATCATCAATAACAGTTAAATTGCGAAGACCTAAAAAATCCATTTTTAAAAGACCGATTTTTTCAAGCTCGGTCATAGTGTATTGAGTAACTATTGCTTCATCATTTAATGCAAGTGGCACATATTCATCAGTCGGTCTGTCAGTGATAACAACACCTGCAGCGTGAGTAGATGCATGACGAGGCATACCCTCAACTTGTCTTGCAGTATCAATTAACTCTTTGATTTTTGTATCGCTATTGTAAGTTGCTAAAAGCTGTTCTGATTCTTCCAATGCATTGTCGAGTGTTTGGTGAATATCATTTGGAATTTGTTTTGAAACAGAATCAACCAAAGCATAGGGAAGTGCCATTGCTCTGCCAATGTCTTTTACTGCAGCTTTAGCGGCAAGTGTTCCAAATGTTACAATTTGAGCAACATGTTCAAGACCGTATTTTTTAGTAACATATTCTATAACTTCAGGTCTGCGAATATTGCAAAAATCAATATCAAAATCGGGCATTGAAACTCTCTCAGGGTTTAAAAATCTTTCAAAAAGCAGGTTGAATTTTAATGGGTCAACATCAGTTATTCCTATGCAATAAGCGCATAAAGAAGCGGCACCTGAGCCTCTACCAGGACCTACAGGGATTTTTTGGCTTTTTGCATAGTTTACAAAGTCGGCTACAATTAAATAGTAGTCAACAAAGCCCATTTCATTGATTACATTTAATTCGTAATTAAG
>CACZIY010000048.1 GCA_902781345.1 Oscillospiraceae bacterium
AGAAACAATATTATCAATTGGTAAAGTCGGTTTTGTTTTTGTTTTCTTATAATCCTCTTTAATTCTTGAAATAAATCGGGAAATAATCAGTCCGCCATAACCGATAGCGGCATAAACATCTTCAACGCTTTTATAACCTTGACGGTTAGCAATTTTTTGCAAAACTTCCGCTAATTCTTCATCAGTTAAAACAATGTTATTTCTTCTTAATTCACGATCAAGTTCTTCTTTGCCGTGTTCAATATTTTCAGAGCGTTTCTCTTTTTTGAACCAAGTACGGATTTTGTTTTTCGCTTCACTCGTTTTAACAATATTAAGCCAATCTCTGCTTGGTCCGTGAGGTTGAGCAGTTGTAAGAACATCAACAACCTCGCCTGTTTTGATTTTATAATCAATAGGAACAATTCTTCCGTCAACCTTTGCGCCTATCATTTTGTTGCCGATAGCCGAGTGAATTGCATAAGCAAAGTCAATAACGCAAGAGCCTACTGGCAAGTTTATAATATCGCCTTTCGGTGTTACAGCAAAAACATCATCTTGTGTCAAATCGTTTTTAATAGTTGTAACAATTTCTTGCGGATTTTCGCTTTCCTGCTGATTTTCGAGCAAGTGGCGAACCCAATTGAGTCTTTCTTCAAAATGCGGGTCGTTTTTAGCGCCGCTCTTATATTTCCAATGTGCTGCGATACCGAATTCAGCGGTTTCGTGCATTTGATAAGTTCTTATTTGCACTTCAAAAGGAATACCCTCTCTCGGCAAAACAGTGGTATGAAGCGACTGATACATATTAGGTTTTGGTGTTGAAATGTAATCCTTAAACCTATTTGGAATAGGACGGAACAAATCATGAATATAACCTAAAATATTATAGCAATTTGCAACGGTATCAGTAATAATTCTGACCGCATAAATATCATAAATTTCATCAAAAGATTTACCTTGCATATACATTTTGCGGTAAATACCGTGAATAGATTTTACTCTGCCGTCAATTTTTATATCAGGAACAACATCTTCAAGTCGTTGTTTAATTCTTTCAATAATTGATTTTAAGTAATTTTCTCTTTTATCCTTATGAAGTGCTAACGACTGCTCAATTTCCTTATAAGCTACAGGGTCAAGCACCCTAATTGCCAAGTCTTCAAGCTCCTCTTTTACAGGGCGAATACCAAGACGGTGCGCAATCGGTGCATAAACATCGAGCGTTTCTTTCGCAATATCACGCTTTTTCTCCTCAGATTTATGACCGTTGATTGTTCGCATATTATGCAATCTGTCGGCGAGTTTTATAATAATAACCCTAATGTCCTCCGACATTGCAAGCACCATTTTTCTGATATTTTCGGCTTGTGCTTCCTCTTGCGAAACATAAGGCAGCCTAGCGATTTTTGTAAGTGCTTCAACTAACACTCTGACATCTGCACCAAACTTTTTATCAATTTCTTCGGCGGTAACATTAGTATCTTCAAGAACATCATGCAAAAGGGCAGCAATAACCGACTCGTTATCCATTCCTAAGTTGATAACGATAATGGCTGTTGCGATTGGGTGGTTAAAATACCTTTCGCCTGATTTTCTGAATTGACCCTCGTGTGCATCTTCGCCAAACAAATAGGCTTTTTTAATAAGGTCAACATCATAATCTTTATTCTGTTTTTCAATCGCTTTTAAAATATCATCAAAAGAATATTCGGTGTAAGACATTTATTTCACGCCCTTTCTAACAGAATAAGTTGTAAACCGAAGAATCGGTTAAATCTTTTTTAGTCGCATTTTCAATATACTCAATATTATAATTTCCATTATATGAAAATTTTATAAATTCAAGCTCAAAAAGAATATCTAAAACAATTCTAAGCCTTAAAAAGTCACTTTCGCAAAGTAAAAACATAAGCTCTGCTTCATTTGCTTTTATTCTTTTTAAATTTCTTATTCTCAAATAAATATCAACAACATTTTGGCGAGAAATCTCTGTTTCTATATTTTCACCAAAATATTTAAAGTTTTGATACTTACGAAGCTGCTTTAATGCTGTTTTCATGTCAACCTCGCTCGGTTTTATATCCTTAACAATAGTTGAAACTCGCTCAATTCCATTAAAAACATTGCTTTCAAGCGTTACCGCAATATCAACCTTATCGCCGATTTTATAAGGAAATTCGTTATATGTAGTAAAGAATTTCATAACGCTTAGCGGCGTTTCATCGCCTTGTCTTGAAACAGTAAGCTTTAAGTGCTTACCGCCCGAAAGCTCAGTAATATCCTTTATTTTCATATCGCAAAAAGCAAAAATCGGCTGTTCGTTTTTCTCACCAAAAGGCATTAAAGCCTTTTGTGCATAAACTGCGTTAATATTAACTTTTTTAGGGTTTAATTTGCAGGTAATTTCAACCTTATTGAACGGCATTTCAGGGTAAAGCTTTTTTGCAGAATTTTCGATATTTACGACCGCTTTTTTAAAGTTTTCAAGCTTAATTGAAACACCTGCCGCAGAAGAATGACCGCCAAAAGCTTCTACCAATTCAGGATTATCGGCGATAATATCGTAAATCGAAGCACCGTCAACGCTTCTTGCCGAGCCGTGAGCCATTCCGTCTTCAAAGCAAAAAACAATAGCAGGGCGTGAAAAAGTTTCGCAAAGCTTTGCCGCAACAATGCCTAAAACTCCGCCGTGCCAATTTTCATCACCGACAATTATTACAGGCGCATTTATCATACTGCTATCAGACGCTAATTTTTCATTCGCTTTTGCTAAAATTTCTTTTTCAAGCTGTTGACGGGTTAAATTTGTTTCGCAAAGCTTTTGCGCTAAATTATTCGCTTCTTGCTCATCTTCGCAAAGCAAAAGGTCAATCGCAATATTAGGGTCTAAAACCCTGCCCGCAGCGTTAATTCTCGGTGCAATACCAAAAGAAACCGAACTTGTACTAAAATTATCTTTTTTAAGTCCCGCTTGCAAGATTAACGCTTTAATTCCAACCCTGTTAGAATTTTTTATAAGGTCAAGCGAGTGCTTAACAATACCCCTGTTATCGCTTATTATCGGCATAACATCGGCAATTGTTCCAATTGCGACTAAATCGCCATAACTAAAAATCAAATCTTCAAGCGGAATATCGCCAAGTGCCGAGCAAAACATCAAAGCAACGCCAACGCCTGCATAATCTTTAAACTCAGTTGGGCAGTCCTTTCTTTTCGGGTCGATTACAGCATAAGCGTTTGGCAATTTTTCGCCTGGTAAATGGTGGTCGGTAACGACTACATCAATACCAAAACTATTTGCTAAATCAATCGCCTCAAATGCGGTTATTCCGTTGTCAACTGTGATAATAAGCTCAATTCCTTTTTGCTTTAATTCTTCAACCGCCGAAGTTGAAATACCATAGCCCTCATCTCTTGTCGGCACACGATAACTAACACTTGCACCAAGATTTTTTAAAACGCTGTAAAGCAAAACGGTTGAAGTTATACCGTCGCAATCATAATCACCGAAAATGGCGATTTTTTGATTATTTTCAATTGCAAAATTTACCCTTTCAATTCCTTTTTGCATATCGGCAAAACAAAAAGGGTCTTGCAAAACTAACTCATCAGATAAAAATTCATCAATTTCAAATGGGTCGCAAAGTCCTTTTGAAACAAGCAAAAAAGCGGTAAAATCAGGTATTTCGCATTCTTTTGCCAATTCGGTTGCGAGCGCTTTATCAGTCTGCTTAAAAACCCATTCTCTCATCAGAATTTCTCCTTATAAAACTATTCATTTTATAATAACATTTTTTTAAAGTTTTTTCAAGGTTTTTTGACATAATATGCGAGTGTTTTTTGCATATTTTAATTTTTATGCATTTTTTATTCAAATATGAGCCAAAATATTCATATTTTCGTACTTTATTATAATATTTTAAAAAAATATAAAAAAAGTCTTGAATTTTTATTCATAAAGTTGTATAATGTTATCACACAAAAAAAGACTTGCAAAAAGTCTTTTTAAAAATTATTTTTAAGGAGATAAACAATCATGAAAAAGTTTATTAAAATTTTATGTGTAGTTATGGCTGTTGCTATGACAGTTTCACTCGCTTCTTGCGGTAGCTCAGATGAAAAGAAAGATAGTTCATCTAAAAGCGAGGCTGTTAAAGTTATCGATGTTAAATTAACCGAAGAAGAATATGCTTTCGGTGTTGACAAAAACAAAGATGATGTATTAAAAGCAGCTAACGAATTAATCGCTGAAATCAAATCAAACGGCAAGCTTGATGAAATTTGCAACAAATACTTCAGCGACGGTAAACCTGAAGCAGTTGAATCTGCAAAAGAAGATTCGTCTAAAAATCAACTCGTAGTTGCAACAAATGCTGCATTTGAGCCATTTGAATATACAAAGGGCGACAAATACTACGGTATTGATATGGAAATCGCAAAAATGCTTGCTGACAAAATGGGTAAAGAACTCGTTATCAGCAATATGAAATTTGAATCTGTTTGTACAAATGTTGGTCAACACAAATGCGACATTGCTATGGCAGGTCTTACAGTAAACGAAAAGAGAAAGAAAGATGTAACTTTCTCAGATTCTTACTATGATGCATCTCAAAAGATTATTGTTAAAGGCGACGACACAACTTTTGACAACTGCAAAACTGCAAAAGATGTTGAAAAGATTTTGAATTCTTTTGATAAATCTACAAAAATCGGCGTTCAAAACGGCACAACAGCACAGTATTATGTAACTGGCGACAAAGACTGGGGATTTGACGGTTTTAAAGTTGATTGTGTAGGTTACGACAATGGTTCACTCGCTATTCAAGATATGATAAATGGTAACATTAATTATGTAATTCTTGATGAAGCACCAGCTAATGCAATTACAAAAGCAATTAACAAAATGAACTAATTTTTTAAACAACAAGCAACAACCCCGTTGATTAAAAATTCGGCGGGGCTGTTATATTTTAATTAAAACTAAGGATTTTTTATGGGTAATTTTAGCGTTAAATGGGATACTTTTTGGGAAATCTTTTTTGAACAAGGCGGTAGTAACAGAGTCCTTGAGGGACTTTTGAATACTCTTAAAATTGCAGTTTTAGGTTTGATTTTAGGTATAATTATCGGAACGCTGATTGCAACAGTAAGGGTATTGCCTAAGTATAAGGTTTTGCCAAGAATTTTAAATGGTTTTTGTAGTTTTTATGTAGGTCTTTTCAGAGGAACACCTGTAGTTGTTCAGCTTCTTGTCGGCTACTTTGTTGTGCTTCCACTTTGTGGTATGCACTTTCCTTCTTTAAATGTTTGTATTGCAATTTTCGGTCTTAATTCTGCCGCTTATGTTTCAGAAATTATGCGTGGCGGTATTAATTCAGTTGATATAGGACAAATGGAAGGCGGAAGAAGTGTAGGACTTAGTTATAAAACAACAATGCTGTCAATTATAATTCCGCAAGCAATTAAAAACATTTTGCCTACACTTGGCAATGAATTTATTGCTCTCATTAAGGAAACTTCAGTTGTAAGCTTTGTAGGTGCTTCTGATTTATTTGTTGCTTTTAACTACATCGGTAGCAACTCTTATGACTTTATTGTTCCTTATCTTGTAATGGCAATAATTTATATTGTTTTAGTAATATTTATTTCATTGCTTGTAAAACTAATGGAAAGGAAGTTGCAAAAAAGTGATAGACGTAATTAATCTAAACAAAAGTTTTGGCTCTCTTTCTGTTCTTAAAGATATTAATATTAAAATAGAAAAAGGCGAAGTGGTTGTAGTTATCGGCCCTTCAGGCTCGGGAAAATCTACATTTTTAAGATGTTTAAACTGTATGGAAGACCCAACTTCAGGACAAATAATTTTTAACGGTGTTGATATTGCTAATCCAAAAGTTAATATCAATATTCATCGTCAAAAAATGGGTATGGTTTTCCAGCACTTTAACCTTTTTAACAACAAAACTGTTTTGCAAAACATAATGTTAGCTCCCGTAAAGCTTAAAATTATGAACAAGCAAGAAGCGAAAGAAAATGCTATGAAATTGCTTGAGAGAATAGGTTTGCAAGATAAAGCAGATGTTTATCCTTCTTCTCTTTCAGGCGGTCAAAAACAGCGTGTTGCTATTGTTCGTTCACTTGCTATGAATCCTGATGTTATTTTATTTGACGAGCCAACCTCGGCGCTTGACCCTGAAATGGTAGGCGAGGTTTTAGAGGTAATGAAAGAGCTTGCTGACGGCGGTATGACAATGGTTGTCGTTACTCACGAAATGGGCTTTGCAAGAGAGGTTGCCTCAAGAGTTATATTTATGGACGAAGGTAGAATTGTTGAAGAAAACAATCCTAAGGATTTCTTTAATAACCCTCAAAATCCACGACTTAAAGACTTTTTATCAAAAGTATTATAAATTAAAAAAATCCCGATTTTTCGGGATTTTTTAGTATCAAAGGAGAGCAAAAATGCGAAAATGTTTAAAATGCGGCGAGCAATTGCCTGATGTTGCTATGAAATGCGACAAATGCGGCAGCGAAGAGCTTTCACTTATCGAAGAAGAAAGTGTAAATACTAAAAAGCTTAAACCTGTTATTCTTATTTCGGCAGTAATTGCGGTTGCGGTAATTGTTGCAATAGCCTTTACCTATTCGCACTTTAAAACAAGTGCTTATACCAAGCCTGTTAAAAATGCAGTTGTTGCAGTTACAAGCGGCGATTTAGATGCTTATTTAAAAGAAATCCCTGAAAAAATGCAAGGCGATACTGAAAATTACTATTTTGAAAAATACGGAAGCACAGAGGCTTTTAAAAATGGTGTTGAATCATCTTTAGAAGAAGAATTCGGCGAAAATTTTTCAGTAGATGCAAAGGTAATTGACAGTTATGATTTTAGTGATGACCTTCTTGAAAGCTTAAATGCTTCCTGCAAGGAAAACGGTTATAATATAGAATTTCAAAACGCAAAGCATATTACACTGCGTCTTATGATTGAAAGCCAAAACGGCAACACAAAAAATTATACAGCAGTTACTGAGATTTCTGTAGAGTCAGACGGTAAATGGTATTACCTGCCTAACGAGCTTTTTGAAAGCGAACAACAAGAACAAACTACTTCATCTCAACAATAAAAAAATCCTTCTCAAAAGAGAAGGATTTTTTGTTTTATTTTTCTTTATTTTTCTTTTTCTTTTTGTTGTCAGCGACAATAGCAACTACAGCAACAGCGATTGCAAGAATCACAATTATAGCTATTATCAAATAGTCATTATTGTTGTCGATTAATTCGTCATTTTTTGTCAACGCATTTTTATCATCAACATCGCCTATAATTTCACCAGTATCTTTATCAACATACACTTGCTTAGTTACTTTTTCACCGTTTTTATTAGTTACTGTTTCGCCATTTTTGTTTGTAACATAAACCTGACTTACCTCGGTTACATTTTGATAATGCTTTGCAGTTTTATCATTTTTTGATGTCTTATTATTCGCATTATTAGCGGTTGTTGCGATAACCTCGCCCATTTTTTCAGTATTTTGCGTGGTTTTTGGTTTATAGTTTTTATCAACCGTTACTTCGCCTGTAACCGCTCTGATATCAACTTTTTTACCGTCAACATCGCAAATATCTTTTTCGCTCAAATTCAAATCAAAAGCGTATTTGCCGTCAGGCGTATTCTCATCAACCTTAAAGAAAATTGTACAAACATTACCGTTTTTAAAGTTGTTAACCTTTAACTCGGTCGGTGTAATAAGAACATTAACTTTACCCTCTGAAAAGTCCTTAGGGCCTACCATATAAGCATCGTTTGCAAAAACATCGTTATTATTTCTAACTTCGCAAAACTGAAAATGCTCGGCATCAAAGCTAACTGTAAAAAGCATACCCCAAAGTCCTTGGTTGTCGCTCATGCTAACTGTAACGCCTACAACATCATTTTGCGAACAAGTTGTTTCTTTTATTGATAAAGTTGAAATGTTATCAGCGTAAGAGGTTACGCTGAAAACCGACATTGCTAAAACGAATACTGTTAAAAATGCAAAAATTTTTTTCATTAATTCATAAACCTTTCCAATTTTTTAATAGTATAACATAAAACAATGAAAAATTCTATACTTTTAATAATATATTTACATTTAAAATCCAAACATTTAATTTTTCACTTGATTTTTTTGCGATTTTATTCTATTATATATAGTAGAGTATAATTTATTGGAGTGAAAAATGAAGTTTTTAAAATCATTTTTAATAATACTTTCGCTTTTTTTAATAGTTTTTTCTTATACTGTTTTTGCTAAAAGCGAAAAAGTTACGGTAGAATTTGAGGAAAATAAAATATCATTAACTCTGCCTGATAATTACGAATATTACACAAATAAAGATGTTGATAAAAATTCTAATTATTTCAGCAGTTTTCCTATTGATAAAAACAAAGCTATTGAAAATATCGGTGATGGTACTTATATCGATGCTTTTAATGAAAAAGCAGGCAGAGAAATTACTTTTACAATAACTTCTGACAGCTTTTCACAAAAAATCGGTAACTTTACACCGATGGACGAAAACGATAAAAAGTCGGTTATTAAAACGCTTAAATCTACCTTTAAAAAGAATAATCAGGATAGCATAAGCGAGCCGAAAATAATTGAAATTGACGGTTACGATTTTATGGAATTCAATTGCCGAATAGGAAACGGCGATACAGGTTATTCTTATAAAAGCATTATTTCAATAATAAGCGGTAATTGCTATGAATTTATGTTTTTCAGCAATATCAGCGTGCCTGACAGCGAAATCAGCGAAGAGTTTGAAGATGTTATTGATTCAATTAACCTTGATATGAAAGGTGAAACAGGCGAAATAGTTAAAAGTGTTATTTTATCAATCATTTCAATTATTGTTATAATAGTTGCCGCAATTGTTGCAATTCTTATGGTTTATTCGCTTGTTCGTGAGGTTATAAACAAGCGTAACCATTCAGAAAAAGTACGACTTAAAAAACGAGATTAATTTTCATACATAAAAACCTCCTACGAGTTTTTTCGTAGGAGGTTTTTTACTGTCTTTAAAATCTGCAATTACATAATTACATCTTTTGAACGGTCAACATAAGAAGTGTGGAGAACTTCGTGAGCCTTGTGTGAGTTTGGTTCGCCGAAGTATTCTTCATAAACCGCTTTTACAAACGGATTTTCATGAGATTTTCTGATTTTCTTAGCAGCGTCATTGCTATAAAGCGCTTTTGCACGCTCTGCTTTAATGTCAACAGTTTGACGAACAGAAGTAGGTTGAATTGGCTGACCGCCGCCGTTTACGCAACCGCCTGGGCAACCCATAATCTCGATGAATGTAAATTCTTCACCAGCTTTAACTCTTTCAAGCAATTCTTTTGCAGCTTTTGCGCCAGATGCTACGCCGACTTTAACTGTAAGGTCGCCGACTTTGATTTCAGAAACCTTAACAGGCTCTGTACCACGAACTGCGGTGAAATCAACATCTTCAAGAGTTGAATTTGTAATAGTTTCATAAGCTGTACGAAGTGCAGCTTCCATAACACCACCTGTTGCACCGAAGATAACAGCAGCACCAGTAGCCTCGCCGAGAGGTGAGTCAAACTCTTCATCTTGAAGTGAGTTAAATTGAATACCTGCACGCTTAATCATACGAGCAAGCTCACGAGTTGTAATAGAAATATCAACATCTTTTCTAAGCTCTTCACGCTGAATTTCAAACTTTTTAGCAGTACAAGGCATAACTGAAACAACAACGATATCGTCAGGATTTAAGCCGTTTTTCTCAGCATACCAAGATTTAATAATACCACCGAACATATTTTGAGGTGATTTACAAGTTGAAAGGTTAGGAATAAATTCTGGATAATGATATTCGCAATATTTAATCCAACCTGGTGAACATGAAGTAATCATAGGAAGAACGCCACCGTTTGTTACACGGCCGATAAGTTCGTTTGCTTCTTCCATAATTGTGAAGTCAGCAGCAGTATCAGTATCAAATACTTTGTCAAAACCAAGTCTTTTTAATGATGCTACCATTTTGCCTTCAACATCTGTGCCGATTGGCAAGCCAAATTCTTCGCCTAAACCTGCACGAACAGCAGGAGCAGTTTGAACGATAACTGTTTTAGTTTCATCAGCAATTGCATCATAAACCTTTTGAGTATCATCACGCTCTCTTAATGCGCCTGTTGGGCAGTTAACGATACATTGACCGCAAGAAATACAGTCAACCTCTGCCAAAGTTTTATCATAAGTACAACCGATATGAGTATCAAAACCTCTGTCGTTTGCACCGATAACGCCAACTTCTTGTTCCTTACAGACAGCAACGCAACGACGACAAAGAATACATTTTGAATTATCTCTAATCATATGAATAGCGCTGTCATCATAAATGTTTTCAGGAACTACACCGTCAAATTGAGCGTCATTATCAATACCGTATTCATAGCAAAGAGTTTGCAATTCGCAGTTACCTGAACGAACGCATGATAAACATCTACGGTTATGAGTAGAAAGAATCATTTCAAGAGTAGTTTTTCTTGCTTTTCTTACTTTATCAGTATTAGTTTTAACAACCATACCTTCACTTGCAGGGTAAACGCAAGCAGTAACCATTCTTGCAGGTCCAAGTGTGTCGCCGCGCATTTCTTGAACTTCTACCATACAAATACGACAAGCGCCGATTTCGTTAATTTCTTTCATGTAGCAAAGGGTAGGAATTTCGATACCAGCTTTACGAGCCGCTTCAAGAACGGTTGCACCGTCTTCAACCTGCACCCCGATGCCATTAATTTTTAAATTTACCATCAGTTTTTCCTCCCTTATTTTTTCTCAATAGCGCCGAATTTACATGTTTCAATACAAGCGCCGCACTTAATACATTTATTTTGGTCGATAACAAACGGACTCTTAATCTCGCCAGAAATTGCACCAACAGGACATTTTCTTGAACAAGCAGAACAGCCTTTACATTTATCTTCGATAATTGTGTACTGTAACAAGTCTTTACATACGCCTGCAGGACATTTTTTATCAACAACGTGAGCTACATACTCATCTCTGAAGTAACGAAGTGTTGACAAAACAGGGTTTGGAGCAGTTTGACCAAGACCGCAAAGTGAATTTGCTTTGATGTAAGCTGCCAATTCTTCGAGCTTGTCAATATCTTCTAAAGTACCTTTACCGCTTGTGATTTTTTCAAGAATTTCAAGCAATCTTCTTGTACCAACACGGCAAGGAGTACATTTACCGCAAGACTCATCAACTGTAAATTCGAGGAAGAATTTTGCAATATCAACCATACAGTTATCTTCGTCCATAACGATAAGTCCGCCAGAACCCATCATTGAACCGATAGAAATCAAGTTATCATAGTCAATCGGAATATCAAGATGCTCAGCAGGAATACATCCGCCTGAAGGGCCACCTGTTTGAGCAGCTTTGAATTTTTTACCGTTAGGAATACCGCCGCCGATTTCTTCAATAACCTCACGCAAGGTTGTGCCCATAGGAACCTCAACCAAACCTGTATTATTGATTTTGCCACCGAGAGCGAATACTTTAGTACCTTTTGATTTTTCGGTACCCATTGAAGCAAACCATTCAGCACCATTTAAGATGATTTGAGGAATGTTTGCATAAGTTTCAACGTTGTTAAGGATTGTTGGTTTGCCAAACAAGCCTTTAACAGCAGGATATGGAGGACGAGGTCTTGGCTCACCACGGTTACCCTCAATAGAAGTCATAAGAGCAGTTTCCTCACCGCAAACGAAAGCGCCTGCACCAAGACGAATGTCGATATCAAAATCGAATCCTGTATCAAAAATATTTTTACCTAAAAGACCGTATTCTCTTGCTTGATTAATAGCAATTTGTAAACGATGAACAGCGATAGGATACTCAGCACGAACATAGATATAACCTTGTGAAGCGCCGATAGCATAACCTGCAATTGCCATTGCTTCGAGAACAACATGAGGGTCGCCCTCAAGAACTGAACGGTCCATAAATGCACCAGGGTCGCCTTCGTCGGCGTTACAACAGACATATTTTTGGTCTGCTTGGTTACCAGCAGCCAATTTCCATTTCAAGCCTGTTGGGAATCCGCCGCCACCACGGCCACGAAGACCTGAATCAAGAATAGTTTTAATTACTTCTTCAGGAGTCATTTCGGTAAGAACTTTACCAAGAGCCTGATAACCGCCTTCACCGATATATTCATCAATAACTTCTGGGTTGATTACACCGCAGTTGCGAAGCGCAACTCTCTTTTGTTTTTTGTAGAAAGTAGTGTCGTTAAGTGAAGTATCAGTTGCATTCTCATCATCAGTGTCAGAATAAACCAAACGCTCAACAATTCTACCTTTCAAAAGATGCTCTTCAACGATTTCTTCAACATCTTCAGGGGTTACTCGGCTGTAAAAAGTACCTTCCGGATAAACAATCATTACAGGACCTAAAGCACAAAGTCCGAAACAACCTGTTTGAACGATTTTTACCTCATCTTCAAGGCCTTTTTCTTTGAGTTGTTTTGCCAAAGTTTCTTGTATTGCAACACTACCAGAAGATGTACATCCGGTACCGCCACAAATCAGCACATGGGCACGATACATAATTATTTCTCCTCCAATATTATTTTCCTATTGTATATTTGGTGACAACTTTGCCGCCTTTAAGATGTTGTTCAACAACTTCTTTTGCTTTATCAACATCCATTTTAACATAAGTAACTTTATCTTTGCCTTCTTCATAAACCTCAACAACTGGCTCATATTGGCAAATGCCGATACAACCTGTTTGAGTAACTGTTATACTGTCGCTAAGGTTTGCTTTTGCAACCTCTTCAACGATTGTGTTAAGAACAGGGCGAGCACCTGCTGCGATACCGCAAGTAGCCATACCAACTACAACACGAATTCCGCCTGCTCCCTCACGCATAGCAACTGAGTTTTTCATTTTATCTCTGATTGCCGCAAGTTCTGCTAATGATTTCATAATTTTTTGTCCTTTCGTTATTTATATTTTTTATAAACTGCCATATTCAGAATTAAGGCTTGTTTTAATAAATTCAATAACCTCAATGCTGTTTAACGGTACATCATTTCCCAAAACCGCTCTAATCTCT
>CACZIY010000049.1 GCA_902781345.1 Oscillospiraceae bacterium
AGGCGACCCTGACCGCCCTTATACTTCTGCTTCGCTTAACACTTACAATAAAGTTACTTTTACTCACGGCAGACTTGAAATGAGAGCAAAATTGCCTTATGGTACAGGTGTTTGGCCTGCTTTCTGGACACTCGGAAATGATATTCATGAAAATCCTTGGCCTGCTTGCGGTGAAATTGACATTATGGAATTAGTCGGCGGTGACAACAAAACTTTTGCTACTTGTCCGTTTAACGACCACCACGGTGACCATGTTGTACAAGCAACAATTCACTTTGAAGGCGAACCTGAGGGCCACATTTTACCTCGTGCTTATGAGCTTATGGAAGGCGACTTTAAAGATGATTTCCATGTTTTCGGTGTTGATTGGGACGAAAACTGCGCTAAATTCTATATAGACGGCGTTTATTACAACAAATGTGATATTTCTGAAATTGACGCTTTCGACAACCCACAGTATGTTTTGCTTAATATTGCAATCGGCGGCGGTTGGCCGGGAGACCCTGATGAAAATACAGTATTCCCTCAAAAATATTACATTGATTATGTAAGATATTATCAGGAAGAAAAATAATTAAAAATACTTTTTAAAAGAGCGTTTTTAAAACGCTCTTTTCATTTTTGTAAAAAATAGAAAATTTTTTGTTTCTGTATCCCCCATAAATAGTACATTTGCACATTTTTGTTAATAAAAACACAATATAATGTTGTTTTTATACTTGACTATATCTAAATATAGTGGTATAATGTTCCTTGCAAGACAGTCTTTTCAATTTTTTTATTTTTGCTATTGACATTTTGTGAAAAGTTTGTTAAAATATTAACAAACATATTGATGTGTTTTACTTTATAAAGGTTTTTAAATGAAAGAATTATGCAAGGAGAACGAAGATGTTAGATTTTAAACAATGGAACGGATTCAAAGGCGAGCATTGGCGAGAAGAAATTAATACTCGTGACTTTATACAGAACAACTATACGCCTTACTTCGGTGACGAAAGTTTTCTTGCAGGCCCAACTGAGGCTACCACTAAACTTTGGGATGAGTTACAGGATTTGCAAAAGCAAGAGCGTGCCAAGGGCGGCGTTTTGGATATGGATACCGATATTGTTTCGGGAATAACCTCGCACGAGCCTGGCTATCTTGATAAGGATTTAGAAAAAATTGTCGGCTTGCAGACTGATAAGCCTTTAAAACGCGCTTTTATGCCTTATGGTGGTATCAGAATGGCAGAGGAGGCTTTAAAAACTTACGGTTATACACCAAATCCTCAACTGCACAAAATTTTCACACAGTATCACAAAACTCATAATCAGGGTGTTTTTGACGCTTATACCCCTGAAATGAGATTAGCAAGAAAGAATAAAATTATTACTGGTTTGCCAGATACTTACGGTAGAGGTCGTATTGTCGGCGATTATCGTAGAATTGCTCTTTATGGTATCGATACCTTAATGGAAGCTAAAAAATACGATTTGGCACATTGCGGTAACGGTAAAATGCGTGATGATGTTATTCGTCGCAGAGAAGAAATTGCTATGCAAATTAATGCACTTGCAGAAATTAAGGAAATGGCACTTTCTTATGGTTTTGATATTTCTGAGCCTGCAAAAAATGCGGCTGAGGCTTGCCAATGGCTTTATTTTGGTTATTTGGCTGCAATCAAAACTCAAAACGGCGCTGCAATGAGCGTCGGCAGAATTTCAACTTTCTTAGATATTTATATTCAGCGTGACCTTGATAACGGCACTTTGACAGAGCAACAAGCTCAAGAGCTTATTGACCACATGGTAATGAAATTCAGAATGGTTAAATTTGCTCGTATTCCTTCTTATAACGAGTTGTTCTCTGGCGACCCTGTTTGGGCAACATTAAGCGTTGCTGGTAAGGGCGATGACGGTCGTTCAATGGTTACTAAAAACGATTTCAGATTTTTACATACACTTGAAAATATGGGCCCTTCACCTGAGCCGAATTTGACTGTACTTTATACAAACAAATTGCCTGAGGGCTTTAAAAAATACGCTGCAACAATTTCTATTTCAACAAGCTCAATTCAGTATGAAAATGATGATGTTATGCGTCCAGTTTGGGGCGACGACTACTCAATTTGCTGCTGCGTTTCGGCTACACAAACAGGTAAAGAAATGCAATTTTTCGGTGCAAGAGCAAATCTTGCAAAATGCTTGCTTTATGCTATTAACGGCGGTTTTGATGCAACATCAAAAATGCAAGTTGGTCCGAAATACACCCCTATAACTTCGGAATATCTTGATTTTGACGAAGTTATGAAAAAGTATGATGATATGATGAGTTGGCTTGCGAGCATTTATGTTCACACCCTCAATCTTATTCATTATATGCATGATAAATACAATTACGAAGCTGCGGAAATGGCACTTATTGATTCTAATGTTCGTAGAACTTTTGCAACAGGTATTGCAGGCTTTTCACATGTTGTTGACTCGCTTTCTGCTATTAAGTATGCAAAAGTTAAAACTATTCGTGATGAAAACGGCGTTGTTGTCGATTTTGAAACTATTGGTGACTTCCCTCGTTACGGTAATGATGACGACAGAGCCGATGAAATTGCGATTTGGTTGTTAAATACATTTTTGCAAAAAATCAAGCAGTGCCATACTTACCGCGACTCTGAGCCTACAACTTCAATTTTGACAATTACTTCAAATGTTGTTTATGGCAAGGCAACCTCTTCTATGCCTGACGGCAGAAAAGCAGGTGAACCGTTAGCACCAGGTGCTAACCCATCTTACGGTGCTGAGCAAAACGGTCTTTTGGCTTCGCTTAACTCTGTTGCAAAACTTCCTTACGAATGGGCGCTTGACGGTATTTCAAATACTCAGACAATTCACCCTGACGCATTAGGTCATGACGATAATGAGCGTAGAGATAACCTTGTTAATGTACTTGACGGTTATTTTGTAAAAGGTGCTCATCATTTGAATGTTAATGTTTTCGGTAAGGAAAAGCTTATTGACGCAATGGAACACCCTGAAAAACCTGAATACGCTAACTTTACAATTCGTGTTTCGGGTTATGCGGTTAAGTTTATTGATTTAACAAAAGAACAACAGTTAGATGTTATTTCAAGAACTTGCCACAGCTCTATGTAAAGTAAAAAAACGGGAGCGTTACGCTCCCATTTTTTATAAAAAGAAGGTGATATTATGGCTTTAAAAGGAAAAATACATTCTACTGAAAGTTTCGGTGCCGCTGACGGACCTGGAATTCGCTTTATTGTGTTTTTTAAAGGCTGTAATATGCGTTGTAAATATTGCCATAACCCTGATACTTGGTATGGTGGCGAATTCAAGGAAATTGACGCTGACGAATTAATTAATACAGCACTTCGCTACAAAAGCTATTGGGGCGAAAATGGCGGAATTACCGCAAGCGGTGGCGAGCCACTTTTACAAATCGACTTTTTGACTGAGTTTTTCAAAAAAGCTAAGCAAAAGGGTATTCACACAACGCTTGACACTGCAGGTCAACCCTTTAATAATTCACCACAGTTTTTAGAAAAGTTTGATGAGCTTATGAAATATTGCGACCTTGTTATGCTCGATATTAAAGAGATGAATAACACTCGCCATAAAGAGTTAACAGGGCAGTCAAACGAAAATATTTTGCAAATGGCAAAATATCTTTCAAAAATAGGAAAACCGATGTGGATAAGATATGTTTTAGTGCCTGATAATTCGGATTTTGATGAAGATTTAGCTTCGTTAAACGGCTTTTTGAAAACGCTTGATAATGTTAAAAAGGTTGAAATTTTACCTTACCATACATTAGGTGTTTTTAAGTGGGAAAATTTAGGGCTTGAATACAAACTAAAAGATGTTTTACCGCCAAGCGATGAAAAAATAAAAAACGCAAAAGAAATTTTGGGAATATAAAAAAGGCAACCTTTTAGGTTGCCTTTTTAATTTAGATGTATAAATCATCGTCATCATTATTTGGTTTTTGTTTGTTCTTAAATGAGGACATATCAACAATCGCTGTTTTATCAAGATTTTCATCTTTTGAAGGAGTATTATCAAACCTTGCCGAAGTGTCTAACACAGGTTTTTGTTGACGAGAAACAGGCTTAGTCGGCTCGCTGACAGGTTTTTCAGGATTTCTGAAAGAATTGTTGTCTATATTCGGTCTTTTTCTCAAATTAGCGTTTTTTTTACCGTATTTTCGTCTGTATCTGATATTTACAACAAACAATGCAACAACACAGCCAAATGCTATTACCAAAGAAATCCACTTAAGAGGTCTATACTTTACACCGTAGTCAGAAATGTTTTTCTTTTGAGTGGTAGGCTCGGTAATTTCTTCGGTTGTAGTTTCCTCAACCTCTTCAGTTGTGAAAACCTCAGCTTCGGTAGTATTAGCGTCAGTAACTACAGCGGCTTTAGCAGAAGTTGTGGCAGCTACTGTTGCTTGAGTTGTAGCTTGAGTAGTATTAGTTTTAGGGTCTGCCTGACCGCCTTTTGTACTATTATTATTTTTACCGGAGTTATTGCTTTTAGTTGTCGCCGTTGTTGCTTGAGTAGTTTCAATTACGGCAGATGAAGCAGCAGTTGTATTATCCTGATTATCATCGCCCTCAGGCTCAGTAGCGGAGACTAAAACAAACGAAAAAATGCTAAAAGCTAAAACTATTAATAATATCGCAGAAATAAGTTTTGAATTATTCATAAAATTTACCTATTAATAAGCCTTTCCCCAATATACTAATTTCTTAGCAGGTTTGCCACAGCAAACACATTTATCGGAAATTTTTTCATCAGTAAACGGAATACATCTTGAACCTACGCCAGTAATTTCTTTTACCTTGTCTTCACATTCTTCGCTTTCACACCACATTGCTTTTACAAAACCATCACCGTTTTTAGCTAAAACTTCTTTGATTTCGTCCATAGTGGTACAAGCGTATGTTCTGTTTTCACGGTTTTCGAGTGCTTTTTTATAAATGCCGTCGTGAACCGCTTTTAATTTTTCATCAATTTTTGTAGCTAAATCATCAAGACTTACCACTTCTTTTTCACCGTCATGACGAGTAACCAAAACGCAAGCGTTATTTTCAATATCTCTCGGTCCGATTTCAAGACGAAGCGGAACACCCTTCATCTCATACTCGGCAAATTTCCAACCAGGAGAATTGTCGCTATCATCAATTTTTGCTCTAAATCCTAATTGTTTGATTGTTTCGCAAACCTTTGTTGCTTTTTCAACAACACCCTCTTTATGAGCAGCAATTGGAACAACAACAACCTGAATTGGTGCTACAGCAGGTGGTAAAACAAGACCGTTATTATCACCGTGAGTCATAATAATTGCACCAATTAAACGGGTTGTAACACCCCAAGAGGTTTGGTGAGGATAAGCCTTTTTATTATCTTTATCAGAAAACTGAATGTCAAACGCTTTTGCAAAGCCATCACCAAAATAGTGAGAAGTACCTGCCTGCAAAGCCTTACCGTCGTGCATTAAAGCTTCAATAGCATAGGTTGAAACTGCACCTGCAAATTTATCAGACTCAGTTTTTTTACCTTTTACAACTGGCATTGCTAAAACATCTTCGCAAAAGTCAGCATAAACATTAAGCATTTTTTCTGTTTCTTCAATCGCTTCTTCAGCGGTTGCGTGAATTGTATGGCCCTCTTGCCACAAGAATTCACGAGAACGAAGGAAAGGACGAGTAGTTTTTTCCCAACGAACAACCGAAACCCATTGATTATAGAGCTTTGGCAAATCACGATAAGAATGAACAATATTTTTATAATGCTCACAGAAAAGTGTTTCAGAAGTTGGACGAACACAAAGGCGTTCTTCAAGCGGTTCTGTTCCGCCATGAGTTACCCAAGCAACCTCAGGTGCAAAGCCTTCAACATGGTCCTTTTCCTTTTGCAAAAGTGATTCGGGAATAAACATAGGCATACAAACATTTTCATGCCCTGTTTTCTTAAATCTTGAATCGAGTTCTTTTTGAATATTTTCCCAAATTGCATAACCATAAGGGCGAATTACCATACAGCCTTTAACGCTGGTATATTCGATTAATTCTGCTTTTTTACAAATGTCAGTGTACCATTTTGCAAAATCCTCATCCATTGAGGTAATTTGGTCAACCTTCATTTTATTTCCTGCCATTGTGTTTCCTCCGTATTTTTTAAATCTACATCTAAATTATTATATTATAAAATCCGCTTAATTTCAACAATTTTTACAAATTTTAAAAAATCTCTTGTTTTCTGTCTCTTGTCATAAGATTTTTAACGGTATCTTTTACATTCATATTCTCATATAAAACCTTATAACACTCATTTACAATCGGCATTTCAACGCCGTATTTTTCTGATAGTTTTTTAGCGCAGTCGCAAGCAAAATAGCCCTCAACTGTACCAACCTTTTCTCTGGCGGTTGCAACATCAACACCCTCGCCGACTAATTTACCAAAGCTACGGTTACGAGAATGTGCCGAAGTACAGGTTACTACCAAATCGCCAATACCCGAAAGACCTGCAAAGGTTTGCGCTTTTGCACCCATTGCAACGCCTAATTTCGACATTTCGTTGATACCTCTTGTTATTAAAGCGGCAATTGAGTTGTCGCCAAGTTTCAAACCAACGATAATTCCTGCTGCCACAGCGATAATATTTTTAAGTGCAGCACCTATTTCAACACCGATTACATCGGTATTGGTGTAAATTCTGAAATAATCGTTTGAAAGTGCCTCTTGAATTGTTTTAGCGGCTTTAATATCTTCACTTGCCGAAACAATTGAAGTAGGTATTTTTCTGCCGACTTCCTCTGCGTGAGAAGGGCCTGAAAGTGCTACAACAGGGTTATTAGGCAAGCTTTGCGAAACGATTTGCGAAAATCTTAATAAAGTGTTTTTCTCAAAACCCTTTGCAACCGATACAACAATAGTATTATCATTTATATAATCTTTAAGCATTTCGGCTGTTTCTTGTACCGCAAATGACGGTGTTGCGATAATAACAATATCGCTGTTTCTTATTTGCTCATTATCAGATGTTAAAAGTATTTCCTTTGGAATTTTAACGCCTTTTAACAAAGGATTTTCGCCTGTTCTTTTAATGTTTTCAATCTCTTGCGGAAATTTACCCCAGATAACAGTTTGATGAGAACAGTCATTGCTTAAAATAGCAAGTGCAGTTCCCCAACCGCCTGAACCTAAAACAGTAATTTTCATAAGATTAACCCTCTTTTTTTGCTGAAAATTTCTTTTCTTCGCCTTTGATGAGTCTTTTAATATTTTCGTGGTGTTTTAGTATTACCATACCCGACATTACCGCCATAAGCAAAGCGGCAACTACTGCTTGATAAGAGCCAAACATAACATATTCGCTCGATTTATCAAAGAAAATATATGATAGTGGAACAGCAACGCTTACTGCAATAATAGAAGAAATTGAAACGATTTTTGAAGTAAACGCACTAATTAAAAATACAATAAATGAAATTAATGCGGTAAATGGCGAAAACGCTGCGGCTGAGCCTACAATTGTTGAAACGCCTTTTCCGCCTTTAAAGTCAAAGAATATCGGGAACATATGGCCAAGCAAGCAAAAAACGCCCATTAAAAATGCTACAATGTTTGGATTAAGAAAGTTTTCGGCACCTTTAAAAGCATTTGCATTATCATCAAGCTTAACCAAAAGCGAAGCTAAATCCAAAAACAAATATTTACCTAAAAGCACCGCAACTGTACCTTTTAAAAAGTCGCCTAAAAAGGTTAAAATACCGAGCTTTTTACCTGCTGTTCTCATAACATTTGTCATACCTGCGTTGCCTGAGCCATGCTCACGAACATCGGTATGCATAAATTTTTTTGTAAAAATAATTGCAAAATTAACGCTGCAAATTAAGTAAGCAATTATGCAAAAAACTAATACCGAAATAAGAATTGCAACTTTTGCACTTGTCATCAAAACTTTTCGCCTCGCTCTCTTACAATTATTTTTACAGGCGTACCCTCAAGTCCAAAGGTTTGCCTGATTTGATTTTCAATATATCTTTGATAAGAAAAATGGAATAAATCTTTATTATTACAAAAGCAAACAAAGGTTGGCGGTGCCGAAGTCGGCTGTGTCATATAATAGATTTTTAATCTTTTACCTTTATCTGACGGTGGTTGAACTCTTGCGGTAGCCTCTGCCAAAAGCTCATTAAGCCTACCTGTAGAAATTCGCATATTGTTTTGCTCATAAACATACTTGATTTTTTCCATAAGTCCGTCTAAACGCTGACCTGTAAGCGCAGAAATAAAAACAATAGGCGCATAAGACATAAACGAAAAATCAACCATTAAATCCTTACGGTAATTATCCATAGTTTTGCCGTCTTTTTCGATTAAATCCCATTTATTAACCGCAATAATGCAGGCTTTTCCGCCCTCAAGTGCGATTGAAGCAACCTTTGAATCCTGCTCGGTAAAGCCCTCTGCCGCATCAATCATAATAACGCAAACATCGGCACGCTCTACCGCCATTTTTGCACGAATAACTGAGTATTTTTCGATTTTTTCATCAACTCGAGATTTTCTGCGAAGTCCTGCTGTATCAATAAAATTGAATTTACCGTATTTATTTTCAATTGCAAAATCAATAGCATCACGAGTAGTACCCGCAATGTCAGAAACAATTGCACGCTCATCGCCCGCAATTTTATTAATAAGTGAAGATTTACCAGCATTTGGCTTGCCGATAATTGCAACATTAATCGGCTTTTCGCCTTCTTCCCGGTTTTCTTCATCATCAAAAACTAAATGCTCAAAAGCGGCATCTAATAAGTCGCCTGTTCCGTGACCGTGCACCGAAGAAACGGCTATAGGCTCGCCAAGACCTAAATTATAAAACTCATAAAATTCAGGTGGCACTTCGCCGATACCATCACATTTATTAACGCAAAGCACAACAGGCTTGCCTGATTTTTGAAGCATTGAGGCTACTTCAGAATCGGCTGAAGTTATGCCTGATTTTAAATCGACAACAAAAATAATTGCCTGTGCCATATCAATAGCAAGGTTTGCTTGCGCTCTCATTTGCGATAAAATCACATCATCGGTTTTTGGCTCAATACCGCCTGTATCAATAAGCGTTACTGTTTTGCCACGCCAATCACAATCGCCGAAAATTCTATCCCTTGTAACACCTGGGGTATCATCGACAATTGAAAGACGCTGACCTATTAATTTATTAAAAAGTGTGGATTTACCGACATTAGGTCGTCCCACAACTGCAATTATCGGTTTCATAAATTTAAACTCCTGTATTATTCATTATCAAACAAGGCTTCAAGCAACGCCATTCCGTCGCAATCGGTAATTTTTACTTTTACGCCGAGTTCTTTTTCAATATCTTTTGGGCTTAAATCATCTAAAAAAACATCGCCCTCTGAACGCAACATTGCGCTTGAAACAAGCAGTTTTCCCAAATCTTCTTTGCCCTTTAAATTCTTTATCAAATCCGAACCTGTTATTAAGCCTGTTGTGGTAATAAGCGGTCCGAAAAAGTAGTTTTCAATCGGTATTACTTCACAATTAATATTATGCCATTTATCAGTTGCATAATCAACAAGTTTTTTTATTAATTTATAAGCGCCCTTACCTGTTGGAATTGTAAGCTTTTCACCTTTTGGTGTTTCGCCCTCATACATTTTGCAAGCGGTTTTAAACTGCGAAAACATTAAAGCGCTCATTCCGACACCGTTTTCAAGCTGCAACATTTCACCGTAGTAGCTTTCATCAGGCATTTCGATTTCAGCCAAATTATAAAACTCATCAGACGGGTAAAAAAGTCTGTCGCCGTATTTTTTTACGCACTCATCGCCGATTTCGTTCATAATATCAATAACCGCTTTTGCTGTCTTTTTATTAAACGGCTCTAATTTTTCAAGTCCCTCTCTATGCTTTGTAAGTCCTACAGGAACGGCAGCGACCGACTCAACATTAGGGTATAATTTTTCAAGGTCTAAAAGGGTTTTTCTCAATTCTTCGCCATCGTTATAGTTTGGCACTAAAACTAATTGGCAATTGATTTTTATACCGTTTTCACAAAGGCGGTACATATGTCTTAACGCTTCGCCTGCAAAACGGTTTTTCATCATTTTACAACGAAGCTCAGGGTTAGTGGTATGCACCGAAATATTAATCGGGCTGATGTGCATTTTAATAATTCTGTCAATTTCCTCGTCGGTAACATTAGTAAGTGTTATATAGTTGCCGAAAAGAAATGAAAGTCGTGCATCATCATCTTTAAAATAAAGTGTTTCACGCATATTCGGCGGCATTTGGTCGATAAAGCAAAAAATGCAACCGTTTCTGCAAGAACGCTGCTTGTCCATCAAATAGGTTTCAAAGGAAAGCCCGATATCGTCATACTCTTCTTTTTTAATTTTAACGGTACGGCGCTTGCCGTTTTGGTTTTCAATAACTAATTTTATCTTTTTCTCGGTGCAATAAAAACGGTAATCGAGAATATCGGTTATATCATTTTTATTGATTGAAATTAAGGTTTCGCCTTGTTTTATGCCTTTTTTCTCAGCAATTGAATTTTTTTCAACCGATTCAATTTTTACCATTTTTTCACCGCCTTAGCGCATTTACTTTTTTGTGCTGATAAGAAAAAGGGGAAGGAAATTTAACTAAAAATCTCCTTCCCTGATAATGACCTGAAATTAGTCCTCTTTAACCTCTACAACCTGTCTGCCGTTGTAGTAACCGCAAGCCTTACACATTCTGTGTGCTCTTGTGTATTCGCCGCATCTTGGACATTTTGTGAGTTCCGGAGCACTCATTTTCCAAACGCTTGAGCGTCTTTTATCTCTTCTGGTTGAAGAAACTCTTCTCTTTGGTACTGCCATTTTGGCACCTCCTTAGTACAAATAGGATATATGGAACTAATCATAAAATTCGGACAATTTTGCCCAACGCTCATCAACCTCTGGTTTACAAATACATTCTTCTGTATTAAGATTTTTTCCGCATTTCGGGCAAATGCCTTTGCAATCCTCTTTACAAAGGAATAAAAACGGCAATCCCAAAATAACATCGGAACGAGTTAAATCTTCGAGGTCGAGTTCCATATTCTCTGACACGATGAAATCTGATTCATCTTCATCTGCCAAGGTATTAACGATAATATGATTAATAGGAATTTCAAAGGTTTTTTCAGTTATTTTACAACACCTGTCACACGGCGCTTTGTATGAAAACTTCGCAACCGCTTCAAGTGTTACTACTTCAGCACGAGTATATACTGAGCCTTTAACACTTACTTCCGAGTTAATCGGCTTATTACCGCCAACTTCTAAATCTGAAAAATCAAACTTCTCATCAATCGGTAATCTTAATGTTTTACCTGAAAAAACACCTCTTAAATCAATGCTCATATTCCGCCTCCCTGCCAGAAAGGCATTATAATGCCATCATTAAGGTCACGAAGTAATTATATATCTTTAATTGGATTTTGTCAAGAGTTTTTATATAAAAAACACCTAAACCGATATTTTTTTAAATCTCAGTAAAAATCGGCTGTGTCGGTGTTTGTGCATTATGCACAAATTTGTAGTAATTTGTTTATGCAAGTTCCACAAGCAAATCGCTTGACAAATTGACTAAAAAATAGTATTATATAGGCGGAAAGAAAAATTTCCAAAAAAAATCTAAAAGGAGGCTGTTATTATGAGAACAGAAATGAACTTATATCAGTTAAACGCTACAGACTTTATTGAAGCGGTTGAAAACTGCAAAGGAAAAGTGTTTCTTGAAACAGACGAAGGCGACATCATTAATCTTAAGTCAAGGTTGCTTTTATTGTCTGCTTTAGGCAAGATGATAAACGGCCAAATCGAAAAGACTACTGTCAGATGTGAGCTTCCTGAGGATGAAACAAAATTGTTTAGATTTGCTTTGTACGGCGAAAAACCTCAATCAGAGCAAAACTAAAAATCCTTTACGAATTTAATTTAATTGATATATACTAAAAACTCGGCTTTTTCGCCGAGTTTTTTATTTGTAATTTTCAAAAAGCTCTTTTACTTCTTGTTGAAGCCCTATGTTTTCTGCTTTTTCAAGGTTTTTATCGTCTTTTATAATTTGCCTTGCAAGTGCCGAAGTTTGTTTTAAAACCGTCCTATCGGTTAAAATGCTTGCAATTTTAAGCGTTGGCAAGCCGTGTTGGCGAGAGCCAAAAAAGTCACCTGGTCCACGAAGTCGCAAATCTTCATCGGCAATTTTAAAGCCATCGGCGGTTTTGCACATAATTTCAAGCCTTTTTTTAGCCTCTTGCGTTTCGGCATCGGATATTAAAATGCAGGTCGCTTTTTGCTTGCCTCTGCCTACTCTTCCTCGCAATTGATGAAGCTGTGAAAGACCAAAACGCTCGGCATTTTCGATTACCATTATATTTGCATTTGGCACATCAACGCCAACTTCGATTACCGTTGTTGCAACAAGCAGGTCAATTTCACCATTAGCAAAACTTTTCATAACCGCTTCTTTTTCGTTCGGCTTCATTTTACCGTGAAGAAGTCCTAATTTATAATTTTTGAAAAATCCGTCTTTTAATTTTTCATAAAACTTATTCGCAGAAGCGAGTTCTAATTCGCCCTCCTCAATCATCGGGCAAACAATATACGCTTGGAAACCGCTGTCTAAATGCTTTTTAACATAGGTATAAGCCCTTTTGCGAAGTTTTGAATTAACCGCATAAGTTTCGGTTACTTGTCTGCCTTTCGGCATTTCATCTAAAACACTAATATCTAAGTCGCCATACATTATAAGTGCAAGCGTTCTCGGAATAGGCGTTGCACTCATAACAAGCGTATGCGGATTATCACCCTTTTTAGTTAGAGCGGCACGCTGATTTACACCAAAACGGTGTTGTTCATCGGTAATTACAAGCGCTGTATTTTTAAATTCAACGCCCTCTTGAATCAGTGCGTGAGTACCTATTAAAATATCAATTTCGCCTAAGGATAATAA
>CACZIY010000050.1 GCA_902781345.1 Oscillospiraceae bacterium
TTTTATATATCAAAAAGCCTTTCAAGTATAAAAACTTGAAAGGCTTTTTACTTTTCTGAAATGTTCTAACTTATTAAAGTACATTGAATATTATCGGCAAAGACTACTGAATTATCGCCCCAACCCGCAACAAAAATTCTCATTTTTGTACAATTTTCAGGAACACTGAATACAGTTTCAAAATTTTTATATTCTGTAGCACTTACCATAAACGCGCCTTGCTTTAAAATGTTATAGTTGTTATCCATAAAATGTACACCAAATTCCGAAACAGTTCCGAAATTCTGAAGTTTTATATCACCTTTGTAATAATACATTTGCCCACCGGTTACATCAACAGTTTTTTCAATCCAACCGTTTTGGATTTTCATTGCATATTCGCCGCTTGAAACATCTGAATTAATTCTTGAGTAATTAAATCCGCCAAAACCTACCGTATCGCTCTCGAATCCCGGTTCTGATACTAAATCTGTGCCGTTAGCGTTAACCATTTCCAAGAACGGTTTAGCGGTTGTCGGTGTAAATGAGGTATCTACTTGCGATAATGAAAACTCGGTGCTGTTTTCTCTTGTGTTTTGTCCTGCTGTCCATTTTTCTTTACCGTACTCATAAGCACCTATATCTACTGCATTTCCGCTTATTTCTTGCTCTATCGGAAGATTAATTCCTTTATCAATAGCAAGCGAGTCTGCTTGCAAGGTGCAATCCTTATTCAGTTTTAAAGCAGTATTTGTGCTTAACAGATTGTTTGAGTAATAAGCGCCTTCGCCGTAATACAAACTCGGCAAAATGTTATTATAAAATTGGTCGCCGGTCCAAACAGCACCTACAAAAGCATTTTCTTCAAACGGATTTTGCAAATTACCTGTAACAATCGGCTTATCGGATAAAAAAGTATTATTGTAAATTTTATTTTCGTAGGACGGATTATTTAAAATCATTGCTAAGTCTACATTATAACAAACATTATGATGTACTAAGAAGCGTAGACTTCCATTATCAAGATAATAGGCGACAAAATCGTGTTTGTTGTTACAATTATATATTAAATTATGGTCAACTTCTACTGTATTTTCAGCATCCATTTTGTAAGAACCTATACCTGAAACATCGTAACAATTAACTGCGCAATTACTGATTTTATTGTAAGAAACTCGCATATTTTTACAGGCCAATATAATTGCAGAACGCGCGACATTATCTATTGTATTATGAGATATCAGCGTGTTTTTGCAATATTTCGGCTCAACTGCTGCGGCATTTGAATTAATATAGTTTATATCGTGAATGTAGTTGTTAACAACCGAGCAATTATCGGCATAAATTTCAACACCGCCTTCTGCGCCAAAACCTATTTCACAATTGCGAACGACCGAGTTTTTACCCCATAACTCAATTCCGTACCATTCTGCTTCCCAAGGGTAAACCCGTGAAAGCATTGTATGGTAATAATACAAAATTCTGTCATTATCAAGATTTAGATTTGTACTGCCTGAATTTGTTTTAACATTTGCGCCGAATATTTCAAGACCTTTTACAGTGATATACGCTTTATCGCGAACATCAAACGCCTCAGGTCTGACCGAATATTCAAAACTTAAATCGTTGGGGTTGACATTGCCTTGCGGTTTGTAGTAAAGCGTTCCGTTGCCGTCATAATACCACTCATTTTCATAATCAAGCAAATTAAGCGAATTATATAAATAATAGTTGCTGTTGCTTGTAGGCGCGTCCCAACCGCCTATTACAGATGAAAATGACAAACAACCGTTTTTTGACGATGTTACATCTGAAGAGTAGTAAATATAATGAGAAGTACCCTCAATAAATATTTTTGCCCCTTTAAAAAAATCTGTTTCGGCAGTTAAATCTGAATCCTCAATATGCTCAGCGTCGGCAGTATCGGCAGATAAAACCTTTCCGACATCAATAGGATTGCTGTTTGTTTTGTTAGGATACCGCGCTATTTGAGCCATCTCACCATTAACAAAAATTTGATTTTCCGTTCTTCGCCAAATATGACAATTTGTTTTATAAATTCCGTTTTTATACTCGGTCCATTCGCTGTTGATTGTTTCGGTTCCGCTTATTGTGACTTTATCGTTTTCGTAAGGCAAAAACGAAACAGGAGCACCCTCTTCACCCTGATTTTTCGGCGTTACCGTTTCGCGATAAACTCCTTCTTTTATAAAACAGGTATCGCCCGCACTCATAACTTCGGCAGCTTTTTGAATTGATAAAAACGGTGATTTTATACTTCCCTCATTATCATCACTGCCGTTTTTGGAAACATAATAATATGAACTGTTACGAATTTCGGTTTGCTTAATAAGATAATTGCACATTTTCAATATATCTTTTATATCAAATGTGTTATCACAGTTAATATCAATTGATTTCAACTGTAAATTGTCAAGCAAAACAATATTTGCCAAATGCTTTCTCATAATAACAAAATCTATTAAATCAATCTTACCATCACCGTTTATATCGCCGTAAACCAAGGCTGTCGCAGTTTCATTTGTATTCCTATCAACAAATTTCCAACCTGTGCCGACACAGCCTTTTTTGATTTGATTATCAACGGCGTCATAAACTAAAATATCATCGCTGTTTTTAAAAACTCTTAAAACATCGTTTAAATCGGTGTTTGGCGAAATTCCCGAAACAATACCGCTGCTTTTTACATATTTAATTTCTTTATAAGGCAAAACTTCAAATAATGAGTTTTCCCTTATTGTCTCAGCAGAAGAAGTAACTCTAAATCCGCTCAAAATCAAACAAAAAACCATAAAAATATTAAAAATCCTAAGTTTTTTCATTTTATTACACCCCATAATTTAATAAAGATACTATCTTTATTACCATTATACATATATTACAAAAAATTTCAATACTAAAAAACCTTTCAAGATTAACTTGAAAGGTTTTTATCTATTTTTATTTTACTTCAATATAATCTTCTCTTGCTGCACCGACTGAAATATATTTAATTGGGCAACCAACTGCTTTTTCAATGTATTTAACATAGTTCAAAGCGGCTTTTGGAAGTTCATCAATAGTTCTGCATTTATTAATATCACACTTCCAACCATCAACATATTCAATAATCGGCTTTGCAATTTCAAGTTCCTCACCATAAGGGAAGTAGTCAACTCTTTCTCCGTTAACTTCATACGCTACGCAAACAGGAATTTTATCAAGATATGATAAAACATCCATCTTTGTAATTGCAAGGCAGTCAGAACCTTGAACCATAACACCATATTTTGACGCTACAACATCAAACGGACCTACTCTTCTTGGTCTGCCTGTTGCTGCACCGTATTCGCCGCCTGCTTGACGGAGTTCTTCTGCCTCATCACCAAACATTTCGCAAGTGAAAGGACCTTCACCAACGCAAGTTGAATATGCTTTCATAATACCGATTGAAAGGTCAAGTCTTTGACCCGGAATACCGGCACCGATTGGGCCATAGGCTGCAATAGTCGGTGAAGAAGATGTGAATGGGTAAATGCCAAAATCAATATCTCTTAATGCGCCGAGTTGAGCCTCAAACATAACTTTTTTGTTTTCTTTTAAAGCTTGTGTAAGGAAAAGACCTGTATCAGTAACATAAGGTAAAAACTGCTCGCCGAATTTCATAAGCCAATCATACATTTCATCGGCAGTAACAGGTTTTGCATCATAAACACCTTTTAAAGTAAGGTTTTTCCACTCAACAATACCCTCAAGTCTTTTTTTCAAAGCGTCCTTATGGAAAAGGTCGCCCATTCTGATACCTTTTTTAAGATATTTATCACCATAAACAGGTGCGATACCTCTACGAGTTGAGCCGTATTTTGCATCAGCAAGACGCTCTTCTTCAAGACAATCTTGCATAACATGGTAAGGCATAGTAATAATAGCACGGTTACTGATTTTAAGATTTTCAGGTGTAATTTTAACACCTGCTTTTTTAAGGTTAGCAACCTCTTTTGACAAATGTTCAATGTCAACAACCATACCGCTACCCATAACATTTACAACATCTTCACGCAAGATGCCTGATGGTAATAGGTTTAAAATAAACTCTCCTAAGTCGTTAATTACTGTGTGGCCTGCATTGTTACCGCCTTGATAGCGACAAACAATATCATAATCCTCAGACAAAAGGTCAACCATTCTGCCCTTGCCTTCGTCGCCCCAGTTAATTCCAGAAATCGCTGTAAGCATAATATATACATCCTTTCGATAATTATATATTTATTATATAGTAACTTAAAAGTATAGTCAAGGTTTTGCGCTGTTAATGTTTTTGAGAATAGATATAAGCACCGCTTATATCACATTATACTAAAAAACAGGAATAATTGCAACAATTAATTCCTGTTTTTTAAAATTTATTCGTATCTTAATGCATCAATAGGGTTTAATTTTGCCGCTTTATTAGCAGGCGCATAGCCAAATACCACGCCGATAAACAGCGAGAATAAAAGTGCCAAAACAATCGAAGAAATACTTGGGCTTGCACTAAATCCTATTAGCTTACTGATAACAATTCCAAGCGAAACGCCGAATACAACACCGATAATTCCGCCAATTAAGCAAATTACCATTGCTTCGGTAATAAATTGCCAACGAATTGAAGTGTTTGTTGCACCAAGCGCTTTTCGAGTGCCGATTTCTTTTGTTCTTTCGGTAATTGAAACTAACATAATATTCATAACACCGATACCGCCTACTACCAACGAAATAGCCGCAATAGCCGCAATCGCAAGCGAAATTGTTTCCATAATTTCGGTAAATTTTGAAATCAGACTTTCAAGCGATGACGCTGAAGCGGTCCAACTGTCATTTCGGCTGTAAACATTTTCAAAATAGTTGCCTATTGTGGTCAAAAATGCTGATGTATCAGTATCGGCAGTCGAAACCACCTTAAATGATTGATAGCCCTCATCATCGCCGTTTATAATTCTTGCTGATTCAATAGGAATATAAAATGAAGTAGTTACCTCTTGCTTTAAAGCGGTTGAAACAGTTTCCTGCTCATACTCATAAACGCCTGCAACAAAAAAGGTTTTTGGCATATTATTTACAGTAATTGTAACAGTTTCGCCAACAACATCTTTCGGGTTTAATCCCAAAGCGTCTTCAACGAATTTGTCGGAAACAACGCAAATAGCTTTGTCGCCGTCTTTTTTATTTTTTATTGCTCTTCCGTAAATTATTTCAACTTCTTCGGCTTTTAAATAATCATCATTTATACCAATAACATTTACAGAAGTTGAAGAAGAGCTGTCGTCATAATTTGAAACAGTGCCTGTACCGACTGAACGAGAAAGCTCGATATACTGAATTTTATCTTTAAAATCGTTTTTAAAGTCGCTAATCATTTTATCGGTAATCAAGTCATTTTTGCCAGGCGTACTATCAGCAAATTTTCTTATTTTAACATCTTGATTTGTGTTTTCGTCATCTTCGCTTTTTTGCGTAAGTTGAACAGTAATTGTAGTAGCGCCAAGCGACTGCATACTGCTTGAAACTGTACTTGAAAGCGAAACACCGACAGTATTTATCGTAATAACCGAGCCTATACCGATAATTATGCCAAGCATTGTTAAAATTGCACGCAATTTATTGGCTTTTAGAGATTCGAGTGAAAGAAGGATATTATCAAGAAATGCCATTTCTTTTTCCCCCTTTGCTCTCATTTATAATCATACCGTCTTTTAGCGTAATAACTCTATCACACTCATCGGCAATCTCTTTGTTGTGAGTAATCAAAATTATTGTTTTGTGTTGCTCTTTATGAAGACGATGAAAAATGTCCATAACAGTACGACTGGTCTGTGAATCAAGCGCACCTGTAGGCTCATCGGCAAGAATTACTGCAGGGTCGTTTGCGATTGCTCTTGCAATAGAAACACGCTGTTTTTGACCGCCTGAAAGCTCATTTGGCTTATGCTTCATTCTGTCTTTCATATTAACCATTTCAAGAAGTTCTTCGGCTCTTTTTGTGCGCTCTCTTTTGTTAACGCCGTTATAAAGCATAGGCAGCTCAACATTTTTAAGTGCCGACTGTCTGCCTATCAGGTTAAAGGTCTGAAAAACAAAACCGACTTTTTTATTGCGAATTTCAGAAAGCTTTTTATCGTTTGCCTTGGAAATATCAATTCCGTCAAGAATATATTCGCCTTCAGTTTGTCTGTCTAAAACACCGATTATGTTCATAAGCGTTGATTTTCCGCTACCTGATTCACCAACAACAGCGACAAATTCGCCCTCGTTAACTTCAAAATCAATACCGTGAAGCACTTCGAGTTCATTAGGCTTTCCGATAAAAAAACTCTTTTTTATACCCTTAAGGCTAATAATTTTTTCGCCCATTTTTTATTGTCCTCCGCTTGGTGGACTTGGCAAATTACCAGATGATTTATTACTTGAAAAACCGCTCGGCATATTGCCACCATTTGACATATTACCGCCAAACATTGAGAAGTTTGAGTTTTGCGAGCTGTCAGATGTTTCGCCTGTAGTTTCTATTCCCTCTGATAAGTCAGACGAAGAACGAATAACATCGCCCTCAGCTAATTCTTCGGAAGAAATTTCAATATAATAATCATTTTCGTCGCCAGTACCAACATAAACCTTTTCAAAGGTCATATCTGTACCTGAACCGCCTGTTTTTCTGTAAACAAATTTACCTTTATTATCTTTGCCGACTGCGTCAATCGGTACAAAGAAAACATCATCGGTACTGCTTACAATAATTTCAGCAGAAGCGTTCATTCCGATAGAAAGCCCTGTCGTTTTATCATCAATAGTAACCTCGGCACCAAATGTACCCTCATCATTTGCGGTTGGGTCAATTTGCGAAAGTGTACCATTATATGTAGCATCGGTAGCATCGCTTGTGATATAACAGCTTAACCCGATTTTTGCGTTGTTAATATCGGCTTCACTGATTGTAATGCTAACCTTTAATTTATTCAAATCGCTGATAGTAGCAACCGCTGACTGAGAAGAATTAGAACCAGACGCACCCATCATTGAGGAGCTTGCGCTTGCACTCGAACCGCCTGCAGCCGAGCCGACAGTTGCATTAAGCGAAACTATTGTGCCTGACTGATTTGCCTTTATTGTGCAGTCATCAAGCTGACTTTCAAGCTCTTCTAAAGTATCGCTGCTTTGTGCTTCTTGTAGCTGGTCGCTTGCTTGATTTAATTGTGATTTTGCTTGCTTTAAAGCGTCTTCATACTGTGAATTAGTCTGCTTTGCATTATCATAAGTTGATTTTGCAGTTGTGAAAGCCAATTCAAGATTTTGATAATTTGAAGTGGTTTTTGCACTTTGCAAAGCGGCTGCTTTTTGACCTAATTTATAAAGAGTATTGCTGCCGCTTGGAATCGAAACTGTTGTATTTGTTAAAGAATAAACCTTTTTTTGAACGCTTAAACACATATCATTAGAAGTTTGATTAACTGCAACAGAATTTGAAGTGCTTGAAGAAATATTCGCCGATTGTGAATTAAAATCTTTGTTATTTGAAACAGATTGATTTGAAGTGGTTGAAGAAGAATCAGAAATATCTACACTTCCCTTTGAGCAGTTGCCATATAAATCCTGAATTGCTTGCATATACTTTTTAGCCACTGACACAACATCTTTATTTTTTGAAATAGCGTTGTTGTAATTGTTTTGTGCAACAACTAATTTTGAGCCAGCGCTGTTGTAATTGCTAAGTGCTTTGTTATAAGCCTTTTGTGCTGACGAAATAGCACTTTTAGCAGTTAAATAAGGTGTTTTTGCAGAATTATAATCGTTTTTTGCCGAGTTTAAGGTTGTTTTATAAGAATTCAAATTGCTAAGCGCAGTATCATAACTCGATTTTGCGTTGTTATATGAAGTTTGCGCATTTTTTACCGCTTTTGAAATATTTTTTCTTTCAGTTGCAATTTGTTCTTCTAATTCCTTAGTATCAAGCGTGCAGATTACATCACCTTTTTTAACGCTGTCGCCTACCGCTACCGCAATTTTTTTAACAGTATAATTAAGCGAGGTTGTAACATTTGAAGTTTTTGCACTTTCAATTGTTCCTGTAGAAGAAATACTATCCTCTAAGCTACCTTTTGAAAGCGTTGTTGTTCTTATATATGAATAGCCGCTTTTTTTATCAGAAAAAATACCGGTAGCAAAGAGAACACCAAGAATTATTGCCAAAACAAGTATAAGCGCAACTATAACACTTAATACTTTATGTCTTTTAATAAATCCTTTTTTCTTTGCTTTTTTTGGTTCTTTTTCTAAAGAACTGTAGATATCATTACTGCTCATTTTTTCACCTTTTCTTCTTTATTCTTTTTCTTCTGTTTCTTCGTCTTGATTTTTATCAATATAAATATCGTTTTCTTTTTTATCTTTTTTAATAGGTAATGCACAGAAAGCGCCTGCAACTACCGATAAAACTACTGTGTAACCTAAAGTGGTTAATGCAATTAACAGATAATTGTTACCGCCAAAATCACCATTTTTATTAAATGCCGGCGGTGTAAAATTACCCGTAGAATTGTCATTTGACGGTGGGGTAAAGATACCCGATGAATTGTCATTTGACGGTGGGGTGAAATTGCCGTCAGGCATTGAAGGCGGTGTCATACCGCTATCACCAAAGCTTGCCGAATGTGAAGAAGATATTTCATTTTTAAATATTGCATTTGAAATAGGGCGTGAAACAAAAGTTGCTACTGCCGAACCGATTATACCTACACATAACACGGTAACAAGTGCTTCTTTGAAAAATTGTTTTTTAATTTCGCCCATTGAAATACCGTTTGCGTTAATTTGCGCAATTTCCTCTTTTCTGCGGTTAGTGCTTACAAGGTTTACTAATATAAGTAAGCCTGCGCCTACAATCGCAATTCCCGCAAGTGTAATTACCTTCATAGTGCTAAAACCGTCATTATCTGGCTTTTGCATTGTAATTTGCGGTCTACTTTCGCTTTTGCTTTTCTGACTTTCAGTTTGCTTCGTTGTAGAGTCTTTTGACTCAGTCGATTGAGAGGTTGAAGCTTTAGCGTCTTTAAAATCCTTTTCATCACCGAAATTAAAAGGTGTTGCTAAAACAATTCCAACCGAAATAGTTACTGACAAAATAATAATCGCATTTAAAATTGTTCTTGCCTTGGCTCTGCCTAAGCCTTTTAATAATGTTTTCATAAACTCATCTCCGTTTCATTTTGGTGAGTTTATTATAAAACCATAACTTGAATTTGTCTTTTCATTTTTGTAAATAAAATGTTAAAAAATGTAAACAAAAAATGAGCGACTGAAATCAGCCGCCCATTTTTTATCTCTCCCATTTATTGCAAAGCTCATTGATTTTATCGGTAAGCTTAGCTAAATCTTTATTAGCGCCCTGCTTGTTTTTCTCAATAACCGACATAAGCCTTTTACCTGCAAGAAGCAATCGCTCATACGCACTTGAAGGCTTAACATAAGATTTTTTCTCAATCTTAATTGTGTTGCCAACTGCCAAGCATTTATCATTAAGCAAATCATAAGTACCGCCGTTATAAGGCACAATCGCTTGAACGCCGACCTCATCAAAAACTTTTTCAGAGAATTCTTCGGCGGAAATTTCGCTGCCGTGATTTACAAAAATCGTTCTAATCGGCGTTTTGATATTTTTTAGCCAGCCTATCAAATGCTCTTGGTCAGCATGACCGCTAATACCTTTAATAGTAGCGATTTTTGCCCTGACCTGAATTTTTTCTCCAAACATTTTAATCTCTTTTGCACCCTCGATAACGCTTCTGCCCAAAGTGCCTTCCGCCTGATAGCCGACAAACAAAACAGTCGAATCTTCTCGCCAAAGGTTGTGTTTTAAATGGTGTCTTATTCTGCCTGCCTCGCACATTCCGCTTGCCGAAATAATAATTTTCGGGGTAGTATCAGCATTTATCGCCATAGATTCTTCACTTGTTTTGGCAAATTTCAACCCATTAAAGCTTAAAATATTTTCGCCGCTGTTAATATAGTTTAATGTTTCGCTGTCATAATAATCCATCAACTCGGATTTTTCAGAATAAATCTCGGTTGCTTCAACGCAAAGCGGACTATCAACATAAACAGGAAAATCATATTTTGTAAGTTTTTCTTTTTTAATAAAATGAAGCAAATACAAAAGTTCTTGTGTTCTGCCGACTGCAAATGACGGTATAACCAAATTACCGCCCCTTGCCATTGTATCATCAATAATGTTAATCAGCTGTTCGCTGTAATCCTCTCGTCTTTCGTGAAGTCGGTTGCCGTAAGTGCTTTCAATCACAACATATTCTGCTCTTTCAGGCAAAGTCGGGTCGTTAATCAAAGGTCTGTCAACATTGCCAATATCACCCGAGAACAAAAGAATATGCTCCTCACCGTCTTCAAAAAAGGTGATTTCAATGCTTGCCGAGCCTAAAAGGTGGCCTGCGTCAATAAACCTTACCTTAAAATCATCAAAAATCTGATATTCTGTATTATAATCGCAATTTTCAAAATGCGGTAAAGTTTTTTGCACATCATCAGCGGTATATAGTGGGATATACTCTTTTGCACCGCTTCTTTTTGCCCTTTTGTTTCGCCAAAAAGCCTCTTGCTCCTGAATGTGAGCCGAGTCAAGCAACATAATGCTGCAAAGCTTAACAGTAGCACCCGTTGCATAAATTTTGCCTTTAAAACCATTTGCAACCAAGGTCGGCAGCTTGCCAGAATGGTCGATATGCGCATGAGTTAAAAGAACGCAATCAATATCAACAGGTGAAACAGGCATTGGCGTATTTTCATAAGTATCGGCGCCCTGCTCCATACCAAAATCAACTAAAACTTTTCTTTTTCCAAATTCAAGCAATGTGCAAGAACCTGTTACCTCTCTTGCCGCTCCTAAAAATTCTATTTTCATAATTTTGCTCCAAAATAATTATTTCTATTTAAAGTATAAGACTTAATTTATGCAAAGTCAATAAATATATTATAATTTTTTTATAATTTTTTATGTTTTTTGATTGACAAATGACTATTTTTGATTTATAATGAATATACATTATAAATATAAGTTATAAAGGAGATTGTTTGTAATGAAGAAGATATTGTCCGTAATTTTATCAGTTTGCATAGTGGCAACTATGCTTTCAGCGTTGGCTGTTTCAGTTTCGGCTGACACTTTAAGCCAAGTAATCTATACATTTGATTCAACATCAAAACCATCTGATTGGTCAAATAAGGATAACGGCGATAAACGTTTTACAATCGAAATTGTCGATTTGTCTGATTCTGAAGATGAGAGTGACGCAGCGCATGGTAATGTTTTAAAATTCGGAACATATGGCGATTTAACCAATATAGGTTTTAGTGTTCCTGCTGCTATGATGGATGTTAACGGTATTCCATCAAAAATTACTTTCGATGTAAAAGCGTATAATTCATCATCAACGGGTCAATTAGGTAAAAATGACCAGCCGGGTTTTGCACTTAGAAATTCTGCCGGTACTTCTTATTATTTACCACAAACTACTAGTGTAACACAGTCATGGCAAACTTTTGAGTTAAGCCTTGATTCACATCCTAGCATAGCAGATGACTATACTTTATCCTATTTTGTTATCAGAAAATGTAATTCAGGTAATAAAATAGTTTATATTGATAACTTCACACTTTGGTATGATGAATATTCTGCTGACAGACAAGAGCAAGAGGCTCCTGTTGCTCCGACAGTACAAAGTGCAACAGGAACTTCTGTAACACTTACACCTATCGCAGATAACTGCCAATATAGTAAAGACGGCACAACATGGCAATCAAGCAATGTTTTTACAGGTCTTACCACTAATACAGAATATACATTCTATGCAAGATACAGAGAAACAGTTGATTTGTTTGCTTCTCCGGCTTCAGTGGGAACAACTTATACAACACCGGTTGCTTACAAATGGGATTTATATTCAACTAACTTTACATTAAGCGATAATACAACAACTGCTAAATTCAGCACTGTTCACGCATCAGAGGGCACATATTTTGAAGGAACAGGATTAACAGCAGGCACTCACGCAACACTTACTTCAAAATTATCTGTTCCTGCAGGTGTTTATTCTTCAAGAATTTATGCAAGAGTTTATAATGGTAGAGCACCGATAGATATTGTTATTAACGGTACTCAAGTAGCTACTGCACTTAGCACTTCTTCTGGCGGTACAGGTAATGTAAGTACTAATAAATACTATGATATGGAGCAATTTACAGTTACAGAAACCGCACCAATTGTAATGACACTTACAACAACAGGTTCAGGTTCATTATTCTTAAACTCTCTTGAAATAATTAAAGTTGCTGATTATGTTGCACCCGATGCTGACCCTTATGAGAATATCGCAGGTACAACAGTTGAAGAAGCACAACTTCGTGTTGGTGCAGTAAACGGTATCAGATTTATTACAAATGTTAATGCTGATTTAATCGAAACCGCTAAATCAGAGGGCTATACAGTAACAATGGGTACTTTAATTGCTCCTTAATTGCTCCTCTCACATACGGCGAATTAACACTTGACTCAGGTGCAATAAATGTTGTTACTCCTGGTTATTTCTTTGAAACTCCTGGTGTAATTGCAGGCTCAATTGTTAGCATTAAAGATAAGAACATTACAAGAGACTTTATTGCTCGTGGTTATGTAACACTTACAAAAGACAATGATTCGACAACATATTATGCTCAACAGCAAACATCGGGTCGTTCTTTGAAAACACTTGCAGCTTATGCAATTCTTGATACTACATTCTATAACTCATTGAACGATACTCAAAAAACATTAGTTCAAACATGGGCAAATAAAGAATAAGGTTTAAATAAAGAATTTATAAACCCCTCAAGGTTTAACCTTGAGGGGTTTTGTTTTATTTAATGAACAACCCTTCCTCAGCAAGCAGTATCATTTTCCTTAACAGTTTGGGGTTGCCTTTTGTAAGCCAAATCATATTTTTATTCAAAAAAGGTAAAATACGTCAAAAACTATTTCAGCAGCAGTTTGCGAAGATGAAAACTTCTTCCCATTGTTGAGCGATTCGCAAAAAGACCAAGTTACTGCTTGGGCTAATGCATAAAATTTCTGGATAGGAGAATTTAACAATGAAATTTGAAGAAATCAAATTAGAGTTTGAAAAGAATTATTCACTCGATGTTATTGCAGAAAGTGTTGAAAACCCAACTCAGCAAACAACATACTCAAACGAGGGTGCTAACGACCCTTACGAAGATGACAAATTCTAAGTAAAACAAACAAAAACCACTCGAATTCAATTTTCGAGTGGTTTTTTATTTTTCAAATTTATTCTGCCTTTGGTGGCTCAGTCTCTGATTTTTGAGGCGAGCGTCTTATTCTTGACCAAAGAAGAATGATTACTTGCCCAGGAACCGACCACATAAGAAGCGAAACAATTAAAAAATTACGCCTATGATTAAACCAGATTGAGTTAAATACTAACCAGACTATCATTGAAGCGGGTATTGCGAAAATAAACGAAAGCCAATGCTTATTAGTTACATGTGCCAAATCAATAACAACAAATATTAAAGTTGAAATAAGCCAAACTAATATAATGCTAATGCCTGTAATAAAAGCATGATTTTGAAAACGAGTTTTCTTTTTAGCAGAGTTAACAGGTTTTACAGGGTGTTCCGCTTCAACCAAATAATCAAGCGAAACCTCAAATAAATCCGCAATTTCTTTTAAAACTGCAATATCGGGAATAGACTCGCCACGCTCCCATTTTGAAATCGCTTTATCAGAATAATTTAATTTTTCAGCAAGGTCTAACTGAGTCATTTTCTCAGAAATTCGCAAATCAGCAATGTTTTTTGCTATAATTTGTTTTAAATCGTTCATAGAAAAGCTATTCCTTTCTATACTTCATTTTATTAAATTATAACATATTGCTCTTGATAAATCAACCCCTAAAAACCGCATTTTAAAAAGATATTCTACTGTCAGTAGAGCGGTAGAACAGCAACTCTACTACTATTTTTTGATTAGTATAATTAAAAAAATACATAGTAGGTTGAGAAAGTTTTAGCTTATGATATAATTTTTATGATAAAATTATTAGAAATTATGGAGAGAAAAATTATGGCTAACGATTTTATTTTGTCTTGTGAGTCAACAGTTGACTTGCCTTATTCTTATGTTCAAAACAGAGATATTCCTGTTATATTTTATTCCTACACAGTTGACGGCGTTGACTATGAAGACGATATGTGCAGAACCTCTGACGGCTTTGAAAAATTCTTTAAAATGATTGATGATGGTAAAGTGCCTACCACTTCGCAAATCAATTTATATAAATATCTTGATTATTTTGAAGAATTGTTAAAAGCTGGCAAAGATATTTTACATATCGCTTTTGGCTCTGGCCTTACCCCATCTGTAAACAATGCTCGTCAAGCTGCTGAAAAAATGAAAGAAAAATTCCCTGACCAAAGAATAGTTGTTGTTGATTCAACTTGCGCTTGCTCGGGTTACGGACTTTTAGTTGATTCTGCTGCCGATGTCAGAGATGAAGGCAAAAGCATTGATGAAGTTGCTGCTTGGATTGAAGAAAATGCAAACAAAGTTCATCATCAATTCTTTAACTCTGATATGCGTTATTTCAAAAGAAGCGGTCGAGTTTCTGGCCCTACCGCAACAATCGCTACTGTGCTTGGCATTTGCCCTATTATGCGTCTTGATGACAAGGGCAAAATGATTGCTTACGATAAGGTTCGTGGCAAGAAAAACGCCATTAAAAAGATTGTTGATGAAATGGTAGTTCATGCTGGCAGTGATTACAACGGCAAATGCTATTTAGCTCATGCAAATTGCCTTGAGGATGGTAAAGAAACTGTTGATGAAATTGTTCGCAGAATGCCTCAATTAGAGGGTAAAGTAAAAGTGTTTGAAATTGGTACAATTATTTCTTCACATTGCGGACCTGGAACGGTTGCACTTTTCTTCTTCGGTGATGAAAGACAACCACAATAAATTTTAACAATTAAAAAGCCTGCTGAATTCAGCAGGCTTTTATTTATTTTTCAATTAAAACCGTTGTGATTGATTCAGGCTTTAAAGTAATCGGTGCGGCGTAATCATCAAGTCGCAAAACGCTCTCTTGCTCGGTTTGTGAATTGTTTGTAATTACCGCAACTATGCTTTCATCTGGATTTTTAAAAGCACTGATGCTAATAGCACCAAAATAGCTTGATGTGCCAAGTCTTACAGCACCTTTTTTAACAAAACCGCTAAAATGCTTAATTGCAAAATATTGTGGCATAATCTCAAGCTCTTCAGTTTTAGTGTTATAATGAACAATCGCATTGCAAGGTGTTCTTCTGTTGTGAAACGGTCCGCCGTTTTCATCAAGCAAAATGTTCCAATCACATGTGGCACTCATATAATTATTGAAGTTTCCGCTTATATCTCGTGCATAACGCAAAGCGTAGTGCCATCTCGGTTTTGCACCGTCTGTGCAAAATTCGCTTGCAAACAAGAACATTTCAGGTGCGGTTTGATGTGCAAAATTAATTTCATCAAAATGCTCGCCTGAGTACCAATGAAAAGCGATACCATGAATTCTTTCTTTCGCTTTTTCGTTGCTTTTAATCGCCCTTGCAACCTCATACAAATGCTCTTTGTTGTGGTCCCAGATTGCGATTTTAACATCTTGAAGTCCTGCTTTTTTGAAAGCCTCGTAAAGATAATCGGTAGCAAACAAAATTTGCTCTTCTATTGTATAAACACAAGATTCCCAAGTTTGTGTTGCCATCGGCTCATTTTGAACGGTAACAGCGTTTATTTTAACACCGTTTTCTTGGTACGCTTTAATAAACTTTACAAAATAATTCGCCCAAGCTGAGTACATTTCTTTCTTTAATTTTCCGCCCTGTTCCATTCTATTAGAATCTTTCATAAAGGACGGCGGGCTCCAAGGAGATGAAAACAAAAACATTTCTTCTGCCTTTTCTTGCGCCGCTTTTATCATAGGAATAATGTTTTCCTCATCATGCGAAATATCAAAAGTTTTTAATTCTACATCGCCCTCTTCAACATAAGTGTATTCTTTTTCGGAAAAGTCGCAAGAATTAATAGTTGTTCGGCAAAAATTATAGCCAAGACCGTTTTCTTTGTCAAAAACTAAATCAACAAACTTTTGCTTGTTCGCATCACTCATTTTTGAAAAAGTTAC
>CACZIY010000051.1 GCA_902781345.1 Oscillospiraceae bacterium
GAGGCTATCAAAGGTACAAACCCTGATACAGACGAAGAAGAAGACAGACACTCATCTGACGAAGAGCCGTTCTCAGCACTCGCATTTAAGATTGCTACCGACCCATTCGTAGGTAAAATCTGCTACTTCCGTGTATATTCGGGTACTGTTGACGCAGGTTCAAGCGTTTACAACTCAGTTAAAGACAAAAAGGAAAGAATAGGTCGTATCTTACAGATGCACGCTAACCACAGAGAAGACCTTGAAACCTGCTATGCTGGTGATATCGCCGCAGCAGTTGGTCTTAAAAACACTACTACTGGTGATACACTCTGTGATGAAAAGAATCCTGTAATTCTCGAATCTATGAACTTCCCAGAGCCTGTTATCCGTGTTGCTATCGAGCCTAAAACTAAGGCTGGTCAGGAAAAAATGGGTATCGCACTTGCAAAGCTTGCTGAAGAAGACCCAACATTCCGTTGCTACACTGATGAAGAAACAGGTCAGACAATTATCGCTGGTATGGGTGAGCTTCACCTTGAAATCATCGTTGACAGACTTCTTCGTGAATTCAAAGTTGAAGCAAATGTAGGTAAACCTCAGGTTGCTTACAAAGAAACAATCCGTAAAGCAGCAGATGTTGACGAAAAATATGCTCGTCAGTCTGGTGGTAAAGGTCAATACGGTCATGTTAAAATTACTGTTGAACCTAACGAAACAGGCAAAGGTTACGAGTTTATTAATAAAATTGTCGGCGGTGCAATTCCGAAAGAGTACATTCCTGCTGTTGACGCAGGTATTCAAGGTGCAATGCAAGCAGGCGTTCTCGCAGGCTACAATGTAGTTGATGTAAAGGTTACTCTTTACGACGGTTCTTACCATGAAGTTGACTCATCTGAAATGGCATTTAAGATTGCCGGTTCAATGGCGTTCAAAACTGCATGTAAGAAAGGCGATCCTGTACTCTTAGAGCCTATCATGAAAGTAACTGTTATCGTTCCAGAAGAATATATGGGCGATGTTATCGGCGACTTGAACTCTCGTCGTGGTGAAATCCAAGGCTTTGAGGACAGAAGCGGCGCTAAACAAATCAATGCGAGAGTACCTCTCGGTGATATGTTCGGTTACGCTACAGACCTTCGTTCTAAAACACAAGGTCGTGGTCAATATGTAATGGAACCAGACGGCTATAAAGAGGTTCCAAAATCAATTGCAGAAAAAATTATGACTGCAAGAAATAAGCAGGACTAATTTTTTATAAAAAAAGACTTGATATTTTCTCAGTCTTTTGTTAGAATAAATAAAGCAACAAGTAAAAACTTAAAATTTTAATTGAGGGAGGTCATTAACAATGGCTAAAGAAAAATTTGAAAGAAATAAACCGCATGTTAACATCGGTACAATCGGTCACGTTGACCATGGTAAAACAACTCTTACTGCTGCTATCACAAAAGTTCTTGCTATGCAAGGTGGCGCACAGTTCGAAGACTATGCTGATATCGATAAGGCTCCAGAAGAGAGAGAGCGTGGTATCACAATCAACACAGCTCACGTAGAGTATGAGACAGCTAACCGTCACTATGCTCACGTTGACTGCCCAGGTCACGCTGACTATGTTAAAAACATGATCACAGGTGCTGCTCAAATGGACGGTGCTATCCTCGTTATCGCTGCTTCTGATGGTCCTATGGCTCAAACAAAAGAACACCTTCTTCTCGCTCGTCAGGTTGGCGTGCCAAAGATCGTTGTATTCTTGAACAAATGTGACCAAGTTGACGATGAAGAACTTCTTGACCTCGTAGAGATGGAAGTTAGAGAAACTCTTGATGGTTACGAATTCGATGGTGACAACACACCTATCATCAAAGGTTCTGCTTTAGTAGCTCTCGAAAGCTCATCAACAGACCCTAACGCTCCAGAGTACGCTTGCATTAACGAACTCATGGAAGCTGTTGACACATACATTCCTACACCAGACCGTAAAGCTGACCAACCATTCCTTATGCCTATCGAAGATACTATGACTATTTCTGGTCGTGGTACTGTTGTTACAGGTAGAGTTGAACGTGGTGTTCTTAACGCTGGTGATGAAGTTGAAATTCTCGGTCTTACAGAAGAGAGAAGAAAAGTTGTTGTAACTTCTATGGAAATGTTCCGTAAAACTCTTGACTATTGTGAGGCTGGTGACAACGTTGGTGCACTCCTTCGTGGTGTAGCTCGTGAAGAAGTACAACGTGGTCAAGTACTTGCTAAACCAGGTACAATCAATCCTCATACAAAATTCCACGGTCAAGTTTATGTATTGAGCAAAGATGAAGGCGGTCGTCATACTCCATTCGTAAGTAACTATCGTCCTCAATTCTACTTCAGAACAACTGACGTTACAGGCGTTATTTCACTCCCTGCAGGTGTTGAAATGTGCATGCCTGGTGATAACGTAGAGATGGATGTTGAACTCATCACTCCTATCGCTATCGAAGAAGGACTTCGTTTCGCTATCCGTGAAGGTGGTAGAACAGTAGGTTCAGGCGTTGTTACTGCAGTAAACGAATAATTTAATATTATTTGAATTTTAACCACCGTTGGAATTTTCAGCGGTGGTTTTTTGTCGTTTTTCTGCGATTTGTCAAATTTTCATCAAACTATGTAGGGGTCGGATTCTTGAACCGTCCCGCCAAAGTTTGCTAAAAAAATATAAATCTGCAAAACGGCGGCACCAAGGCACCGCCCTACAAGGTTAATTTTAAATTGCACAAACAAAAAAGCCTTCCCCTCGAGGGGAAGGTGGCAAGCGTTCGCTTGACGGATGAGGTGTTTTTTATAAAAACCACAAAATGACATTACAACATATACATTATGCATTTTAAACAAAAAAATATACAAATCTTGTAAACTTTTGAAAAAAATCAAAAATATTCGGTTTTTGTATTGACAAAAGGTTTTGGGGTTGCTATAATAAGTGTGTGTTATATTAGTTTATGATTAGCACGCAAAATATTTAATAGGAGAAAGATAATAATGAAGAAAATTATATCTATTACATTATCAATAGCAATTTTATTAATGATGGTAACATCTTTAGTTGCTGTGAACTCATCGGCTGATGAAGAACTGACTTACACAACAATTTGGTCGGCAGCAGACCAAACAGTACCTGCTCATACTTCGACAATGGGTAGTCCTACATTTACCACAATTGATGTCGGTGGTGTAGATACTGATGTAATGAGAGTTCAAAGGTCTACATATGACCACGGTGCAATTGTTTTTTCGATTCCTGATGGAATTGATTTTTCAAAAGTTGTCGGTATTAGAGCGTGGATAGCAGGAAACTGGAAACCGTCTGATAATTCTGAAGTTACAGGCTCAAAGTTTGTATTTGGTTTAGGTACTACTTCTACTTTGCAATCGGGCACGGGCGGTGTTTCTTATGATGGAAGTTACTCTGTATTTGCCAATTGGGACAATTTCAGATTTGCCCCATCAACAAGCGGCGGTTATTTAACTGACAGTTGGACAGCAAGATGGAACGGAACCGATAACGGTTTTTCTAATTACAGCAGTGCTTATAAAGATAATGATAAATGGCCGTTGCACACCGCTGGAATTAATCAAAACAGATCCAATATAGGCGGTTCAACCGCAGTTACTTCCAATGCATTTAACAATGATACTGTTAAATCAGTCGTTTTATATGTAAACACTCCTGCATTTTATTTTTACATTAAAGATGTTCAGTTGATTTCTTACGGCGAAATTTCAGGCAGTGCTGAACCTAAATCTCCTGTAGCAACTGCTGATGGCGCATCAATTAGATTAGGTCAAAAGAACGGTATTCGTTTTAGCACAACTGTTGATATGAGCGCTGTAAACGCACTTAATACCGAAAGCGAAACAGTTAGCTTCGGTACTCTTATCGGACCTGCAAATTTAGTAGGCGATGAACTTGATATTGATGATTATTCTGCTGGAAATGCCGTTGATGTTGTTTACGGCGCAGCAGAGTTGTGGGACAACAATCAATTTGTAGGCTCAATTGTAAACATTAAAGAAGATAACTTAACAAGAGATTTTGTTGCTCGCGGTTATGTTAAAATTGGTGATACTTACTATTATTCAGATGCAACATCAACCCGTAACATTGCAGAAGTTGCAGACGCATTTATTGCTGACACAGGTAGCGATTATGTAATGTTAGACACAACTACAAAAGCACTTGTTGACCATTGGGCAGCTGCAAACAATTAATTGAGAGGAGAAATTTTGCAATGAAATTTGAAGAAATTAAAATGGAATTTGAAAAATATGCTACTCTTGATATTATCGCAGAGAGCGAGACAGTTCCAGAGCAAACAACTACTGCTTATTCAAACGAGGGCGATAACGACCCTTATTTCTAAATAAAACACAAAAAAGGAACAACCATTTTGGTTGTTCCTTTTTAAATTTGTGTGTTAGTGTTGATTTGTTAAAACATTTATATGTTAGTGCTTAAAAAATTGTCAAATTTTTATCAATAAATTGATTTACTTTTTAAAAAAAATGTGGTAAAATATATTAAATAAGAAAAAATGGAAAAAATATACCTTGGAGGTAATTAAAATGGGCAAGACAATTGCAGAAAAAATCATTGAAGCGCATTTAGTTTGTGGCGAGATGAAAAAAGGCGAAGATATAGGAATTCGCATTGACCAGACTTTAACTCAAGACGCTACAGGAACTATGGCTTATCTCGAATTCGAGGCTATGGGTGTTCCGAGGGTAAAAACTGAAAAAAGCGTTGCTTACATAGACCACAACACCTTGCAAACAGGTTTTGAAAATATGGACGACCACCGTTTTATCGGCTCGGTTGCTAAAAAACACGGCATTTATTTTTCACGCCCTGGTAACGGTATTTGCCATCAGGTTCACCTTGAAAGATTTGGTATTCCTGGCAAAACTCTTATCGGCTCTGACTCGCACACACCAACAGGCGGCGGTATCGGTATGCTCGCATTCGGTGCAGGCGGGCTTGATGTTGCAGTTGCAATGGGCGGTGGTGAATACCACATTACAATGCCAAAAATGACAAGAATTAATCTTTCGGGCAAGCTTTCCCCTTATGTTTCGGCGAAAGATGTTATATTAGAAGTGCTTCGCATTATGTCGGTTAAGGGCGGCGTTGGCAAAATCGTTGAATACGGCGGCGAGGGCGTTAAAACTTTAAGCGTTCCAGAGCGTGCTACTATTACAAATATGGGTGCTGAGCTTGGCGCTTCAACCTCTGTTTTCCCTGCTGATGAAATCACAAAAGAATTCTTAAAAGCACAAGGCAGAGAGGCTGATTTTACCCCTGTTTTTGCTGATGAAGATGCAGTTTATGATGAAGTTATCGACATTGATTTGTCAGCTTTAAAACCTGCCGCAGCAATGCCACATATGCCTGATAATGTTAAAAGCGTTGAGCAAATCGGTAAAATCAAAGTTGACCAAGTTCTTATCGGCTCTTGCACAAACTCATCACTTCGTGATTTGTTAAGAGTTGCAAGCATTTTAAAAGGTAAAACCGTTCATCCTGATGTTTCGGTTGGTATCGCCCCAGGCTCAAAACAAGTATTTACAATGCTCGCCCAGTGTGGTGCGTTAGCTGATTTAATTTCTGCAGGCTGTCGTATTTTAGAGTGTGCTTGCGGACCATGTATCGGTATGGGACAATCTCCTAACTCAAAAGGTATCTCGCTTAGAACCTTTAACCGTAACTTTGAGGGTCGTTCGGGTACTGCTGACGGTCAAATCTACCTTGTTTCTCCTGAAACAGCAGCAGCTTCTGCTTTAACAGGCGTATTAACCGACCCTACCACTTTAGGCGATTATAAAGAAATTGAAATGCCTGAAAAATTCCTCATTTGCGACAACTTAATTGTTCCACCTGCAAGCGAGGAAGAGGCTGACAGTGTTGAAATTCTTCGTGGACCAAACATTAAACCTTTCCCTGTTACAACCGCTTTGCCAGAAAGCATTTCGGCTAAAACAGTTTTGAAAGTTGAAGATAATATTACAACTGACCACATTATGCCGGCAGGTGCAAAAATCTTGCCTTACCGTTCAAACATTCCTTATTTATCACAATTCTGCTTCAAGCAATGTGATGAAAACTTCGCTGAGAACTGCAAAAAAGCAGGCAGCGGCGTAATTATCGGCGGTGCAAACTACGGTCAAGGCTCATCTCGTGAACACGCAGCACTCGTACCTTTGTATTTAGGTATTAAAGCGGTTATTACAAAATCTTTTGCTCGTATTCATGTTGCTAACCTTATCAATGCAGGCATTATTCCGTTAACATTTGTTAATGAGGCTGATTATGACAGCATTTGCAAAGATGATGAATTGTCGTTTGAAGGTATTGCCGCTGCAATTAAAAACGGCGAAACTGAATTTAATGTGAAAAATGTTACAAAGAACAGTGAGTTTAAAGTAAATCTCGATTTCTCAAAAAGACAAAGAGATATGTTACTTGCAGGCGGACTCCTTAATTATACAAAGGAAAACGCATAAATATAGGGAGTATATGTTATGAAAAAGTTATTAGCGCTGTTTTTAGCAGTTTGTATTTCATTATCGCTTTCGGGTTGCTTGTTTGGCAAAAGTATAAGTAATAACCCGATTTTCAAAGATTATGATGAGGCTTTTGAAGCAAAAATAGAAAAAATTGATGACCCATTCGCTGAAATGTATAGTACGCAATTTCCTAAAACAGCTTGGGATATGCAGCTTTTTGACAATAAAATTTTTATCGGCGCAGGTGATTATGCTGAAAATACAGGTTGCGTTGATTTAAAATATTATGATGTCAAAAAGGACGAAATGTGCTTTGCAGGCTCGGTAGGCTCAGAGCAAATTTGTAATTTTTATCTTTATGATGATGCTATTTATACGGTTTCTATCGACCCTGTTGAATGGGGCGTTGGTGAATATGATAAATTCAAAAAAGGCAACGACCGATTTGATATTTATGCAGTTTTACCGCAAAATGTTCACACCTTGGATATGATAAAGTTTGATAACAAATACTTTTTCGGTGGCTCGGTTACTGATAACAATACCTCATCAAATATAATGTATATTGATGAAAAGAATATTGATTCAGAGCAAAGAAGCGATACAAAGGACATCTGGCTTTATAAGCACGGAAAAAAACTTCCAGAGCGTGAAAAATTCAGAGTTTATGATTTGTTTGAATTTAAAGGTAAACTTTACGCTTGGCATTTGGGTGCTCACAGCGAAGATTTATATGTTTATAATAAAGAAAAAATGCGCTTTGATTTTTGCGAAGACGGTAAAACAGTAAATCCTGTTACCGACCAGAACAAAGGCAAAGAGTCTTATATTTTTATTTCGCACGACTTCTCTTTTGCAGACCACTACTGCTTTATTAATCAAGGTATGAAATATACCGATGACCTTAAAAAGTATAAAACAGTAAATGTCGGCAAAGGTTATGTTATAAGAGATGCGATTGAGAGAGATGGCTATCTTTATTTGTTAGCAAACAAAAAAACAGCTGATGACAAATATCAAAATGCGGTATTTGTAACTACTGACTTAGAAGATTTTACTAAAATGTGCTACTTCACAACTGAAAGCTATATTATCAGTTTTGAATATTGTAAAGGCGTTTTGCTTTTCGGCGAAGGCGGACCTGAAGGCACAACCAAAAAAAGTGTAGGTAATATTTATAAAGTAGTTTTATAGGGGTATATATTATGAAAAGGTTATTGTCGCTGTTTTTGGTAGCTTGTACAGCGTTGTCGCTGTCAGCTTGTTCATCAGAAAAAAGCGTAGAAAACAACCCGATTTTTAAAGATTTTTACAAGGCTTTTGAAGTGAAAACAGAAAAGGTTGACGACCCGTTTATCGACTGTTACGACATTTCTTTTCCAAAAAATCCTTGGGATATGCAGCTTTTTGATAACAAAATTTTTATCGGTGCAGGCGATTATGACAGAAACACCGGCTGTGTTGATTTAAAATATTACGATGTCAAAAAGGACGAAATGTGCTTTGCAGGCTCGGTAGGCTCGGAGCAAATTTGCAATTTCTATCTTTATGATAACGCAATTTACACCGTATCTATCGACCCTGTTGAATGGGGCGTTGGTGAGTATTATAAATATGAAAAAGGCAACGACCGATTTGATATTTACACCGTTTTACCGCAGAATATTCATTGTTATGATATGATAAAATTTGATAATAAGTATTTTTTCAGCGGCTCGGTTTTGAACAACGAAACATCATCAATGATAATGTATATTGATGAAAAAGATATTGATTCGGGCAGAAGACAAAATACAAAGGATATCTGGCTTTATAACGGCGATGAAAAGATTGACCCGCTTGAATGTATCAGGGTTTATGATTTGTTCGAGTTTAAGGGTAAGCTTTATGCTTGGCATTATTTAGGCATAAGAGAAGAATTTTTTGTTTACAACAAAGCGAAAATGCGTTTTGAGATGTGTGAAGACGGTGAAACCTTGATACCTGTTTTAAAGCAAAGAAAGGCAGGAGAATCTTATTCTCACATTTCTCACGATTTTTCGTATGCGGGCCATTATTGCTTTATCAATCAGGGTATGAAATATACCGATGACCTTAAAAAGTATAAAACAGTAAATGTCGGCAAGGGCTATATTATTCGAGATGCAATCGAGAGGGACGGATACCTCTATTTGCTCGCAAGCAAAAAAATATCTGATAAAAAGTATCAAACAGCGGTATTTTTAACGACCGATTTGAAAAAATGCACTAAAATGTGCTACTTTACTGCTGATAGTTATATGATTAGTTTTGAATATTGCAAAGGCGTTTTGCTTTTCGGTGAGGGCGGTCTTGACGGCTCTGAGCTTAAAAGTATTGGAAATATTTATAAAGTAAACTTAAAAAATAGGAAATGAGAGAGGAAAAATGGCAAAGAATGTTTCGCAAAGTGTAATAAAAAGACTTCCAAGATACTACCGTTTTTTAATCGACTTTGAAAAAAACGGTATTTCAAGAATTTCTTCGGGCGGTCTTGCAGAAAAAATGGGGCTTACCGCTTCGCAAATTAGACAGGATTTAAACTGCTTTGGCGGTTTTGGCCAGCAAGGCTACGGCTATAATGTACCTGAGCTTTCTCGTGAAATTGCCGAAATTCTCGGTATAAATCGCAGGGTCGGCGCAATAATATTGGGTGCAGGTAATTTAGGTCGTGCAATTTCTACACATATGTCTTTTGAAAAGTTAGGCTTTAATTTAATCGGCATTTTTGAGAAAAAAGAGGCAATAGTAGGTCAAATGGTAAATGGACTTCCTGTTCGCAGCATTAGTGGACTTGATGAATTTTGCCGTTCTTATAAACCACAGGTTGCGGTACTTTGTATTCCGCAAGACGAAGCCGAAAAAGCTATTACTCAGTTGTTAAAACTCGGCATTAAAGGCTTTTGGAACTTTTCTCACTATGACTTTAATGAAAAATTCCCTGATGTACCTGTTGAAAATGTGCATTTGAGCGATTCGCTTATGACATTTTGCTATAAAATCAAGGAGTACGGTGAGAATAATAAATAGTTTTTAGTGATTTTATACAAAAAAGCAAAATATTTAGAAAATTTTTTCAAAAATTATTGACATTTTACAAAAAAGTGCTATAATGAAATCAGAAAAAAAGATTAGGAGTGATTCCAATGGACAGTAGAGAGAATAACACTTTGAAAAATATATTGTTGATTGCAGGCTTTGTTGCAATAGTTGTTGCAATCGCAGGTGCAGTTTATGGGGCTATAAAGTTCTTCGATAAAAAGAAAACAGAAGAATTTATGGATTATTATTTTGATGAAGATGACGAGTTTGATGATGACTTTGAAGAGGAAGAAGTTAATAACATAATCGAAGAAGCAAAAGCCGAAGATGAAAAGAAATAATTAATGCATCTGAAGTATAAAAAAGTTGCAATCTTAAACCCGATTTTGACTTAACATAAAAAAGGATGTAGGTTGTGATGTACACTTAATCAATTATTAAAAAATAATTGTAAAGGAATTTAAGCCAATGAGAAATTAAATTTTAAAACAAAAAATTTAATTTGAGGTTTGATACCAATGTATTAAAAAATAAAAATAACTAAAATAAAAAAACCAAAGGTAGTTTTACCTTTGGTTTTTAGTTTGTTTAAAAAGTTATGAAAGCAACATTCTGTCGTTTGCAAATTCGCCATTGCTTGCCTTAGCAAACAAATCAAGCAAATCAGCAACCTTAAGATTTTTCTTTTCCTCGCCCGAAATGTCGTAAATAATTTTACCGTCATTCATCATAATAAGGCGGTTTCCGTAACGAATAGCGTCTTTCATATTATGAGTAATCATAAGGGTTGTAAGATTATTTTCTTTTACAATTTCTTCGGTAAGGGAAAGTACCTTTGCTGCAGTTTGCGGGTCAAGTGCCGCTGTATGCTCATCAAGCAAAAGCAACTGAGGCTTTTTAAGTGTTGCCATCAAAAGTGTAATTGCCTGGCGTTGACCGCCTGAAAGAAGTCCGACTTTTGAAGTTAATCTGTCTTCAAGACCAAGGTCTAATTTTTTAAGCAATTCTTTATACTGCTTTTTCTCTTTTGAGCGAATACCAGGAACAAGAGTTCTTATTTTGCCTCTGCGTAAAGCGAGCGCTAAGTTCTCCTGAATTTCCATATCGGCAGCAGTACCTGTCATAGGGTCCTGAAAAACTCTGCCGAAATATTTAGCACGCTTGTGCTCAGCAAATTTAGTAATATCAGTACCCTCAGTGCCAACCTTTATTGTACCGCAATCAACAGGGTAAACGCCAGTAATCATATTAAGAAGCGTTGATTTACCAGCACCGTTACCGCCGATAACAGTAACAAAATCGCCCTCGTTAAGCTTTAAATCAATACCATTAAGCGCTTTCTTTTCGTTGATAGTGCCGGGATTAAAAGTTTTATAAACACCTTGTATTTCAAGCATTCTCGGCACCTCCCTCATTTGATTTTACCTTTTTAGGAGCAATTTTTGATTTCCAATAAGGAAGTCCTAAGAATATTGCAACTACAACCGCTGAGAAGAGCTTGAGGTCGTTTGCGTTAAGACCCATCTTCAAAACGAGTGATTGAACGATGAAGTAAATAACCGCACCGATAATTGCTGACAAAAGGCGAAGTGCAAAGTTTTTGAAAATCTTTGAGAAGATAACCTCGCCGATAATAACAGCAGCAAGACCGATTACGATAGCACCTCTACCCATATTGATATCGGCGCTTCCGTCAAACTGTGCCAAAAGTCCACCCGAAATTGCAACAATTCCGTTTGAAATAATAAGACCGATAATTTTTCTTGTATCAGTATTAATACCGTTTGCTCTTGCCATTGATTGATTACAGCCTGTTGCTCTGATTGAGTGGCCGAGCTCAGTTCCGAAGAACCAATAAAGAATAGCAATAATAGCGACAATAAATATAGCAATAACAAAAATAGTAAAGCCGAGCTTGTCGGTATTTGAAGTAACTATTAAATCATAATTTCTACCCGAAATCGGCAAATTTGCTCTGCCATCGGCAACACGCAGATAAACAGAATAAAGCGCTAACTGCGTCAAAATACCTGCGAGTATGGCGGGTATGCCGAATTTCGTATGTAAAACACCTGTAACAAAACCTGCCACACAACCGGCAATAAAAGCAACAAACAGTGCAAGGTATATATTTAAACCGCTTGTAGTCAGCATTACCAAAACTACACCGCCAATACCCAAAGTACCGTCAACGGTCAAATCGGCAAGGTCAAGTATTTTAAATGTAATATAAACGCCTATCGCCATAATGCCCCAAATCATACCCTTAGCAATTGGCGAAGGTAACGATTGTATAAATTCTAACATCTTTTTGTTTTACCCCTTAGTAAAATAAAAGCGATAAGCGTTTTACTTATCGCTTTTAAATTTTTGATTGCAATACTAATTATTTAGCAGAAATTGCTTCATAATCAGAAGGAATTTTAAGACCTAATTTAGTTGCTCTGTCAGCAAAATATTTTTTAGTTAAATCTTTAGCATATTGAATATCCATTGTAGCAGCGTCTTTGCCGTTAACTAAAATGTCATAAGCCATTTCGCCTGCTTTATAACCGATATCATAGTAGCTGATTGAAAGTGTAGCAATACCGCAAGCTTTGCAAATACCCTCTTCACCTGCAATCAAAGGAACTTTTTTAGGCTCTAATACATTGTTGATAGCTTCACCGTTTGAAGCAACTGTGTTATCAGTTGGTGCATAGATTACATCACATTCGCTTGCTGCTTGAGCAGTAACATCTGTAACATCTTTTGCGTCAACAAATGTAAAGTTTTTAACCTTTAAACCTAATTTTTCAAAAGTAGGAGTGATTGTATCAGCTTGGTATTTTGAGTTTGCTTCACTTGAGCAGTAAAGAATACCTACAGTTTTAGCGTCAGGGCAAATCTCTTTAACCATTTCTGCTTGTTTATCAAGCGGTGGTAAATCAGAAGTACCTGTTACATTAAAACCGGTTGAACCCTTCCAATTTTTAATATCAAGAGCAGTTGCATAATCTGTGATAGATGTAGCAATAATTGGAATATTCTCAGTAGATTGAGCAGCAGCTGTTAAAGCTGGAGTAGCATTTGCCATGATAAGATCGTCATTATCTGAAACGAATTTTGAGCAAATAGTTGTGCAGTTGGTTGGTTCACCGGATGCGTTTTGCTCATCAAATGTTACTTTGTCACCAAGTTTTTTAGTAAGTGCGTCTTTAAAACCTTTTGTAGCAGCGTCAAGAGCTTCGTGTTGAACTAACTGACAAATACCAACTTTATAAGTTTTGCCAGATTCTTTCTTGTCTTCGCCACAAGATGTCAAACAAAATGCGCCTAAAACTACGCATAAAGCAAGACAAACAAGTTTTTTAATCATTTTGTTCATTTTAATATCTCCTTAAAAATAATTAAAAGCTTTTCGCTTTTTAGTTACTAATAATTATACACTAATTGCTATTATAAGTCAACAAAATTTTTGCTTAAATAATGCGTTTTTATCAAATTTCTATCAAAAATTAGTTTTATAATTATTATGCGAAAATATTTTTGCTTGAAATTATATGTTTTAAGTGATATAATAATTTTTGTATGATTAAGAATTGTGATCGGAGAAAATAAAAAATGAAAAAAGTTTTATGCGTAATGCTTAGCGTTTGCATTTGCTTTTTAGCAGTTGCTTTCGCCTCAAAGCAAACTGAAGTTCAAGCGGCAGATTTTTCACTTTCTGCACAAGATTTCGTTAAGAAAATCAGCGTAGGCTGGAACTTGGGTAACACACTTGACGCTCACCCAACTTGGGGTATGAGCAGCACACCAACCCCTTATGAGCAGGAAACAGGTTGGAACAACCCTTATACCACAACCGATATGATTGATTTGGTTAAGAGTGCTGGTTTTAATGCGGTAAGACTTCCTGTAACATGGTATCCGCAAGTTAGTGAAAATAACGGAGTTTATACTGTAAAAAGTGCTTGGATGAACCGTGTTAAAGAAATTGCAAAATATTGTGCTGATAATGATATGTATGTAATCGTTAATATGCACCATGACGACCGAAAGTGGTTAAATATCTGTGCAAATGTGACTACTTGGCAGAAAGTTAAAGAAAAATACAGACAAATTTGGGTACAAATCGCAGATGCTTTTAAAGATTTTTATGAACACCTTATTTTAGAGGGTGCTAATGAAATTGTTCCGACAAAAGCGTTTTGCCCTGACAATTATTCATCGGAACATGAATTCAGTTACACAAACGGTGACAACATTGACACAGGAAGTTTGTGCTGGTGGGGCTTGCATAATCCTGAAGCGTATAATAGAATTAATGAGTTATATCAGATTTTCTATAATGTAGTCAGAAATTCAGGCGGTAATAACGATAAGCGTTATCTTATGTTGCCGACTTTAGGAGCGCAGGCGCATTATTACGGTTCATATTTAGAAAAAGTTTATATGCCGGCAAAAGACAATCGTATGATAGTTGATATTCACTGGTACAGCACAGGCGACCAAACAAAGGCAACTACTCGAAAACAATACACTTCTTATTGGAAAGACCAAATGGATAAGCGTGGCTTTGCAATTATTATGGGTGAGTGCGGTTTTAAAGAAATTGAAGAACCAACCACAAAAGTTAATTGGGCAAACACTTTTGTTGCCGATTTGAGAGAGAATTTTAATATTCCTGTATTCCTTTGGGACGACGGCGGTAATTACAAAATTATGAACCGCAGCAGAGTTACTTGGACTACTAAAAGCGTAGATTATGTTAATGCGGTAACTTATGCCGCAGCGCTTGATAAACCGGGCTTCACAACAGGTACAACAAAACCGCCAAAACCGGTTTTGGGCGACATTGACAACGATTATAAAATTACTACAAGAGATGCTTTGATAGTAAGATACTATCTCGCTAAAAAGACTTTACCTGCGGACTGCAATGTTTCGGTTGCAACTGCAGATATGAACTACGACCAAGTAGTTAATGCACTCGATTTGCTGATTATAAGAAGAATATTAGTTAGGTCAGAAAAAACAAATACCCTACTTTTGTAGGGTATTTTTGCGAAAAGAGGTTTTATTTTGATTGAGCTTTTGAAAAAATATACTGCAATAGCCGCACCGTCAGGCTCGGAAGAAAATTTGAGAAAAGTTATAATCGAAGATATTAAAGACTTTGTTGATGAATTAAAAGTCGATAATTTGGGCAATATTATAGCCTTTAAAAAAGGCAAAAACACCGCTGAAAAAAAGGTTATGCTCGATGCTCATATGGACGAAGTCGGCTTTATGATTTGCGGAATTGATGAAAACGGCGATTTGCGTTTTAGCAATCTCGGCGGAATTGATTCCAAAGTTATTTTTGGTAAAAGGGTTAAAATCGGCGATATTTACGGCGTTATCGGCGGTACTGCTGTTCATCTTTTAAAAGGTGATGAAAAAGAAGCGGTAAAAAATAACGATGAATTGCGTATTGATATCGGCACAAAGTCAGCGAGCGAGTCAGAAAAATTAGTAAAAATCGGCGATACCGCAGTTTTTGATACTGAATTTTCGGATTTAGGCGAAAAAGTATGCGCTAAAGCGCTTGATGACAGAGTAGGCTGTGCAGTTTTAGTAAAAATCATACAAAGCGAAACCGATTATGATATGTGGTTTTCTTTTTCAGTTCAAGAAGAAATCGGCTGTCGTGGTGCTGCTGTCACCTCTTACAGCATAGCGCCTGACTGCGCAATTACTGTTGAGTCAACCACCGCCGCTGATGTTTACGGTGTACCGACTGATAAAAAGGTTTGCGAGGTCGGCAATGGCGTTGCACTATCTTTAATGGACAACGGAACGCTTTACAACAAAGATTTAGTTAATAATGTGCTTGATTTAGCCGAGCAAAACGGCATTAAAGCGCAAAAGAAAACAGCGGTTGCTGGCGGAACTAACGCAAGCGTTATTCACAAATCAAGAAATGGTGTTAAAATGCTTAATCTTGCTTTGCCTTGCCGTTATATTCATTCACCTTACGGTGTTGCCGCAAAGGCTGATATTGACAGCTTGTATAATCTCACCCTTCTTGCCGCTAATCAAATGGCACAAAACAAATTATGATAAAAGAAGTTGACATAACCGAAGGCTTTGCGGAAGAAGATTTATTTTTAATTAAAATAAAATCAAACGCACTTTGCTATAAAGATTTTGATTTTTGCGAAAGCTTTTGCCAGCAAAACAACGGTAAAACCTCTGCTTATATTAACTTTTTAAATAAAAATGCGGTAATTTTTGCAAAGCCCGATTCGGATTTTGAGGAGATTAAAAACTTCCTTTTATTTAAAAATGCAAGCAATGTTTTTTGCAACGATTTTGTAGCACAAAAACTAAAAATAACACCGAAAACAAGCGGTTTTATACTAATTTTTTCAGGTGAAGAAAAAGAGAAAACTAATAGGGAGTTTTGTTTTCACCCTGAATTTAAAGAAATTTATAATTTGCTTGAAAATGATTTTTTAATAGGCGATTATAACGATTTTGTTTCGGATTTGTCATTTAGAATTAAAAATGGTTTTGCAAAACTGATAAAAGTGCCAAAAGGCGTCATTTTCTCAGGCTGGGAAACGAAAAAAAGCTCAGTTATCTCAGCGATAGCGGTTGACATAACCGAAAGAAACAAAGGAATAGGAACTAATCTTTTAAACTCATTTTTATCTTTGCAAAGTGAAAAAGATGTTTATGTTTATTGCGAAGAAAAAATGGTTGATTTTTATAAAACTAAAGGATTTGAAATCAAGGAAAGGTTTGTAAATGGA
>CACZIY010000052.1:0-12080 GCA_902781345.1 Oscillospiraceae bacterium
GGAACATTATCACATTGAACGATAAAGAATTGACTGCCGTTAGTGTTTGGTCCTGCATTTGCCATTGAAAGAGCACCTCTGTAATTGCGAAGCTTTGGGCTAAACTCATCTTCAAAAGGTGCACCATAAATTGATTGACCGCCCATACCTGTACCAGTAGGGTCGCCGCCTTGAATCATAAAGTCTTTGATAACTCTGTGAAAAATTATACCGTTGTAATAACCGTTTTTAATGTGAGTTGTAAAATTTTCAACGGTTTTAGGCGCTAAATCTTTAAAAAGCTTAAATTTAATTTCACCTAAATTTGTTTTTAAAACAGCTACTGTATCGCCCTTTTTCAAAGGCTCTAATTGCATTTTGCTCATTTTCTGAATCTCCTTGATTTTTGTAGTCTTCTTATTCTGTGTTCTTCAATGATTTCCTCATACCGTTTACAAGCGGCTTTTACTGAATCTTCCCAAGAACAATAAAGCTCATTTTGAGCATTAATTCCAATTTGTTTTAACTTATCCAAATCACTGATTGCTTCTAAAATAGTTTCCTTTAAGCTATTTGAATTTTCTTCACATAAAAAGCCATTTTGATTATGATAAACTCCTTCAGAAGCACAACTGCGTTTTATAAGCACAGACGGTAAGCCAGTTGCCGCAGCCTCCATTACTACAAGTCCCGAAGTATCATAAGTTGAAGGGAAAAGAAACAAATCACCGATTGAATAATAATCTCTCAATCTTTCTCTGTCATAGACTGCACCTGCAAAACAACATTTATCATAAATATTAAGCTGTTTAGCATATTGCTCTATAGCGGCACGGTCGCTGCCATCACCGACAAATACCATTTTAATTTTTATATCGCTTGGCATTCTTTTAATAGCTTTAAGAATCAGTCGAATATTTTTATACCACATCATTCTGCCGACAAATAACAATACGATTTCTTCAGGCATAATATCCAAAGACATTTTAAGCTTTTTAATCTTATCTTCGCTTGATTTGCCTATTTTAAAGTCAGTGCCGTTTCTCATAACTCTATAATCGCCTTTATAGCCGATATTTCTTAAGCTTTCGGCGGCACCTTCGCTAACTACCCATACTTCATCAGCTAAGTTAATATTTTTTCTGACAAAATCAGTTGAAATTTTCTTAAAAGGCTTTAACTTCATTCTTTTTTCAAATTCAACATCAAACTTTGTGTGATAAGTGAATACAACAGGAATATTCTTTTTGCTAAAACCAACTAACTCATTTGCTACAAGTGAAGAAACAAAAGGTGCGTGTACATGAATTATATCAAAATTCTTTTCTTTTAATATTGAAAGGGATTTAACAGGTAAAATATTACCTAATCTATAATCGAATTTTTTTGAAATCGGTAAAGAGCTGTACCTTACAACATCAAAATCATAATCATCAATAACATTAGGAAAACGGGGAGTAACAACAGTACAATTTCCGCCGTTTTTTGTTATTATATTTGCATAATTATAAACTGTATTTGCAACACCGTCAATAGTCGGCGGAAAAGAGTCATTAAATAATCCTATATTATATTTCATATATTCACTTCCGTTTCTTTTAAATATTTTACAATAATTTTCTCTCATATTCAAGCCTTTTTTGCAAAAAAATACGAGTTAAGTTTATAAACTTAACCCGTAAGTTTTAGTTTAATCAGCCTATATACTTATAGCCCTCATTTTCAACTGCTTGTTTTACTGTTTCATCATCAATTTCTTTGCTCAAATTCAGCTTTGCAGTACCGTCTTTATGCGAAACTTGCGCTGAAATAACTTCATCTAAATTTTCTAAAGCTTTTTTAACATGAGCTTCGCAATGTTCACACATCATACCTTCAATTTTTACTGTTTTTTCCATAATATTTTGTTCCTTTACTGTATTTTTCTTGAAAAATCGTTTCTTTTCTAAATTATAAAGATTTAGTCTTAAAGCGTTTGTTACTACACAAAAGCTTGATAAACTCATAGCAGCAGCGCCAAACATAGGATTAAGCTGCCAACCGAATATGTTTATAAAAAGTCCTATTGCCAGCGGAATACCTATAACATTGTAAATAAACGCCCAGAATAAGTTTTCGTGAATATTCCTTATTGTTAGCTTGCTGATTGTAATTGCCTTAACCAAATCGCTTAAAACACTTTTTACAATAACAATGTCAGCAGCTTCAACTGCGACATCAGTGCCAGCACCAATTGCTACCGAGCTGTCAGCGGCACTTAAAGCAGGAGCGTCATTAATTCCGTCGCCGACCATCAAAACCTTGCCGTTTTGCTTTAATTTGTCAATAATTTGTTTTTTGCCGTCTGGCAAAACTTCGGCAAAAACTTCATCAACACCGCTTTGCTTGGCAATAATATTTGCAGTTTGCTTGTTATCGCCTGTTAGCATTACAACCTTTATGCCCATTTTTTGTAATTGCTTTATAGCGTTTGGGCTGTCTTGCTTTATAGTATCAGCGACCGCAATAATTCCGACTAATTGCTTTTCATTAGCAAAAAGCAATGGGGTTTTACCTTTTGAAGTCAGTTCGTTTATTGTTTTTTCAGTATCGTTATCAATTTTTATATTTTTGCTGATAAACTTGTAACTGCCACCAAAATATTGAACATTATTTATTTTAGCCGAAATACCGTTACCTGCTATTTCTTTAAAGCTTTCGGTTTCAAATACTTCTGTTTTGTTTTGTTCACAATAGCTTGTAATTGCTTTAGCTAATGGGTGTTCACTTTGCTTTTCAAGTGAAAAAGCAATTTTTAATAAATCATCTGATAAAGAAATAATATCTGTTACTGTCGGTTCGCCTTTTGTTATTGTTCCTGTTTTATCGAGTGCAACAATATTAACTTTACCTAAATTCTCAAGTGCAGTTGCATTTTTAAATAGAATTCCGTTTTTTGCGCCGATTCCGTTACCTACCATAATTGCAACAGGAGTTGCAAGCCCTAACGCACAAGGGCAGGAGATAACCAAAACCGAAATAGCACGAGAAAGCGAAAAATTAACAGGTTGACCAACAATTAACCAGCCTATAAAAGTTATAATTGCAATTGCGATAACAATTGGTACAAAAATCCCCGAAACCTTATCAGCGATTTTTGCTATCGGCGCTTTTGATGAAGCGGCGTCATTAACCATTTTGATTATTTGCGAAATTGTGGTATCTTCACCGACCTTTAAGGCTTTGCACCTCAAAAATCCCGATTTGTTTATTGTTCCTGAAGAAACCTTATCGCCAACCGCTTTATCAATTGGTACACTTTCGCCTGTCAGCGAAGATTCATCAATTGCACTTTCACCTGATAGAATTACACCGTCAACCGCAATGCTTTCGCCTGGGTAAACTACAAATTCATCACCGACTGAGATTTGCTCGGTTGGTATAGTAAATTCTTTTCCGTCTTTAATTATTTTAACCGTTTTTGCTTGCAAATTCATCAAGCTTTTTAAAGCGTTTGTAGTTTTTCCTTTAGAAAATGATTCAAGCGTTTTACCGATAGTTATTAAAGCTAAAATCATAGCAGAGGATTCAAAATATAAATCATTATGCAAAATGCTCATTGCCACTTCGCTTGAAACACTTGTCATTTTAAACAGGGAATAGGTGCTGTAAATAAAGCCAGCCGATGAGCCTAATGCTATTAGCGAGTCCATATTAGGCGAACGCTTAAAAAGTGCCTTAAATCCGTTTGTGAAAAAGCTTTGATTTATTATCATAACAATAACACAAAGAAGCATTTGTGTTATGCCGATTGCAATATGATTGTGTTCAAAAAATGATGGGAGAGGAAGACCCCACATAGTATGTCCCATTGAAAAGTACATTAAAACAATTAAAAATATAATCGAGAAAACAAGCCTTTTTATTAATTTAGGCGTTGTTTTATCAACTAAATCATCATTATTTGAAGTGTTTTTTTCATTTGCTTTTGCGGCGGTATAGCCAGCCTTTTCAACAGCATTGATGATTGTAGCTTTATCGGCTGTTCCTTCGACTACCATTGAGTTAGTCAAAAGATTTACCGAGCAGGATTTTACACCCTCTACCGCTGAAACTGCTTTTTCAACTCTTGCCGAGCAAGCAGCACAACTCATTCCGCCGACTGAGTATTTATCCAACATATCAGCCTCCAACAGTTGAGCATACATTCAACTGTTTTTATTATATAATCAAAAGTGGTTTTTGTCAATGAAGTTCATAAAAAATTAACAAAACGGCGAATAAAATATTCGCCGTTTAAGTGTTTTATTTTGAGATTTCATCGGATTTATAAATGAATTTAGTAGAGCCTAACATATTATCAGCAATACCGCTGAATGATTTATAATTTTGCGAAACTTCAACAGTTGCTTTTAATCGCTCGTAAATATCTTTAATATCTTTGTTATAAATATCAGCGATTTTTTTAATGCCCTTGTTGTTAAACTCTTTTAATCCATTGGATAACTGCATAGAGCCGTTTTTAAGCTGTGCAACACCGCTTTTGAGCTTTGGAGTGCTTGAATTTAAAGTAGCAATTCCGTTGTAAAGCTTTACAATACCGTTTGAAAAAGCTTTGCTTCCCTTTAATAATTCTTTAGCACCGTTATCAAGCTGAGCGGTTCCGTCTTTGAGTAAATATGTGCCATTTTTAAGCTCTAATGCACCGTTATATACCTTTGATACACCATTAGTATAGTCTTTAATTCCATTATAGAAAGTGTTAAAGCTGTCAAGCTGTGTTTTGAGCTCTTTTAAGCTTTCAACACCTTTTTTAGCGTCTTCGATTGCTTGCGAAATTTGTTGTTGAACTTCGGCTGAATTCATTTTTTCTGAAACAGTTTCATCAATCTTTTCTTGAGTTTTTGAATCAATTGTTGCTTTTATATCAGATGAATTCATCTGTTGGTCAACAGTATTGTCAATTGCTGTTTGTTGGTCAGGAGTGATAAGACCGTTTTCAACTGCTTGTGTGTATTGCGAGTAGGTCATACCCTGAGCTTCAAGAACTTTTTCTAAAACATTTTGTCTTACTGCAACTTCAACTTGTGTTTTGATATATGTTCTTTGTTCTTCAACAGCTGCTGTTATTTTTTCTTTTGCAGCTTTAGTAGCTAAGGCTTTAACATTTGATTCACTTAAGGAGTCAATAGTTGATGTTAAAACTTTTGAATAATTGCTTATAGTAAGCTTTTCAACTTTAAGACCGCTTGCCTTTATTTGTGTGTTTGCCGCTGAAAGCAGGGTATCAAATACTTGTTGTGCGCCACCTACTAAATCACCATTTTTTGATGAAAGCGTACCAAGACCTGAATACAACTGATAAACACCGTCATATAAATCGCCTGACTTGTTGTTTAAAACGCCTGTTGCATTTTTCATCTTTTTGGTGCCAGAAACTAAATCCTTTGATTTTTCTTTTAGTAATTTTGCGCCTTTTGCTAATTTTTTAACGCCGCTGATTAGGTCATCTGATTTATCAAGCAAGGTTGAAATACCATTGTAAAGACTGCTTGAACCATCAATAATTTTGTTCATACCGTCTGTTAACTGATTGATTTTATCAGAAACATCATTAAATGCTTTATCGGTTTTTTCAAGGTCAATATTGTTAAACGCTTCGTTAGTTGCAACAGTTATAGTTGTTGAAAGCTTAAAGTTTTTAACATCAGCAGTAATTTCAAAATAGTCAGGTAAATCAATATCGGTTTTTGAAAGATTAAGGTTTTCGTTCATTCCAGGCAAAGAAAAACCTATTACATAAGTTTTGTCGCCATCGTTAATTGTTTTACCGTTTGAAACTTCTACATTTGAGAAATTATCATTATTAAGAATAGTTCCTGTAAGCATTATAAAAGGAACATAAACCTTTGTTTTTTTACCAAAAATTGTTTTTTCTTCATATTGACGGTTTTGGTAATCAAAGCGAATGGTAACTTTACCGCTTTTACCCGCCAAGTCTTTTGCGGAAATTTCTTTGCCGTCAAGTAAGTAGCTTATTGCAACATCAACAGGAACTTGCTTGTCAATTTCACCTTTATAGTAAATATCGTTTCCGTTTGCGTCCCAAACAGTTGCGTTATCACTGTCTAATGTATATTTTTCATCTCCGCCGACATTTTCTATGTTTTTGAGAAAAGTCAAATCTTTAATAGTTTTTTTCTTTTCACTGTTTTTAAGCCAATTTGTTACATAAATCTTCTTTATTTCGCCGTTTGGCTTTGTGGTAACATAAACTGTTTCTTCTTTTGAATTCTTAGCATTTGAAGAACTTTGACTTTTTGATTCCTTTTCACCTTTTTGTGAAGTAGTTTTAGGAATTGTACTAATAGCATAAACGCTTATGCTGCCAAACAAAACGCTTAATGTTAAAACTGTAATAATTACTCTTGTTATAATTTGTTTCATAAAAATCAGCCCTCTTTCTTTTTATTCGGCAACATACCGAGTGTAGTTTTACAAATAACCTTATCAAGAAGTGTAAACAGCGATGGTAAAATAAATATTACACAAATCATACTGATTACTGCACCTCTTGCCATTAAAAAACAAATTGAACTAATCAAGTCAACATCTGAGAATATTGCAACACCGAATGTTGCGGCAAAAAATCCTAATGCACTAACTAAAATTGACGGAATAGAGGTTGAAAGTGCAATTCTTATAGCTTCGTGTTTTTCTTGACCGCTGGCACGCCCTCGTTTATACCTTGTAGTCATAAGTATCGCATAATCGACTGTTGCACCGAGTTGAATTGTACTTATACAAATAGGTGCAATAAACGGTAAGCTCGTTCCTGTAAGTGATGAGATACCAAGATTCATAAATATAGCAAATTCAATTACCGAAACTAAAATTATCGGCAAGCTAATTGATTGTGTTACAAGCATTATAATAACAAATATTGCTGCTATTGAAATTGCATCAACTACCTTGAAGTCGGTATCGGTAATTCTTATTAAATCTTTTGTACAAGGTGCTTCGCCTATAAGCATTGCGTTTTTATCATACTTTTTAATAAGTGTAGATATAGTGTCGCATTGCTTGTTTACTTCGTCAGAAGCGACTGTGTACTCAGAGTTTACAAGAATTAACTTATATCTGTCGCTTTCAAATATTTCCTTAATAGTATTAGGTAAAAACTCTTCTGGCACTAATGAGCCTACCACAGATTCGAGTGTTAAAGCATATTTAATACCTTTAACATTTTCAATCTCATTAAGCATCTTTTTAGTTTCTTTTGGAGAAGTTTTAGCATCTGCTAATACCATATGAGTAGCACCTACGCCGAATTTTTCTTCCAACTTGGTATTTGCAACAATTGAATCCAAATCTCTCGGCAGTGCTTGTGATAATTGATAATATGTATTATCCTTTGTTTTTTGAGTATAAATGTAAGCAGGCACTACTGCAATAATAAATACTATTAAAAATACAACAAACCTTTTTACTACAACCGCCGAAAACTTTTTCATATCAGGTATTAGCGGTCTGTGTTTTGTTTTTTCTATTACCTTATCAAAAACAAGTATAAAAGCAGGTAGGGTAGTAATACAACCTATTATGCCGAATACAACACCTTTTGCCATTACGACGCCAAGGTCAAGACCTAATGTATATGTCATAAAGCAAAGTGCCAAAAATCCTGCAATTGTTGTAACGGAGCTACCTACAACCGATGATATTGTCGCTTTAATTGCGTGTGCCATTGCTCTTTTTTTATCATCAAATCTTTGTTTTTGCTCCGAATAACTGTGCCACAAGAATATCGAATAATCCATTGTAACCGCTAATTGCAATACCGCAGCCAAAGCCTTAGTAATAAACGAAACCTCACCGAAGAAGTAGTTTGTTCCAAGGTTCACTAAAATCGACATACCAATTGATGCTAAGAATATAAAAGGTATAATAAATGAGTCAAGGAACATCATCATAACTACTGTTGAAAGAATAACTGCTATTGCAACATAAATTGCTTCTTCACTTTCACAAAGGTCTTTTAAATCAGTAACCAATGCCGACATACCCGAAACGAAGCATTGTTTTGAAGCGATTGCTTTAATCTTTGTTATCGCTTCCATTGTTTCGTCTTGTGATGTACCTGTATCAAAGAAAATAGCTACCATAGTCGCATCGTCAGAATTAAATGCGTCATAAACTTCATCAGGTAACATTTCCTTTGGTATATTCAAGCTCAAAACATCATCATACCAAAGAGCAGTTTCAACATGGTCGATTTTTGATACTTCGTTTTTGGCTTTTGCTACATCTTTATCGTCCATACCTTCAAATATTAAAAACGAAAATGCACCTTTGCCAAAATCTTCTTTTAATATATTTTGCCCTTTCATTGTTTCTATTGAGTCAGGCAAATAGTCAAGCATATCATAATTAGTTCTTGTGTAAACAATTCCTAAAGCTGAGGGAATAAGTAACAAAACCGCAATAATAATTATAGGAATTCTTAACTTTACAATAAGCTCAGAAAACTTTAACATAATCATATCTCCTTATACTGTACCTGTTAAGTGAAATTTATATCGTTTGCAAATTAAGTCTAAATCAATTCTCTTTTCGTCAGCGTAACCTTTTGCTACATAGGGAATTGACTGGACAAGTGTTACAATATTACCTGAAAAACTGCAAACACCATTATTATCAAGTGTACCTTTAAATGCGTTATGCTTTCCAAGAATATTTAAAAAACCTGTAATAACTCCGTCTCTGTTAAAAAGCTCTATTGTGCCTGATTTTGCACCTAATAGTGTTTTTAGTGAGATGTTGTAAATGCAGTCAGCCATTAATTTCACCGCCTTTTGTTTCTATACCTGTATTATATTTGATTTTTTTGTTTTTTAAACGGTCAAATACTACACATTTGTGTGATTTTTGGACAAATAACGGTCAAGTGTGTAATAAATTTTCTCGAATTCTATTGAAAAAAATATTACACAGTTGTATAATAAACTAAAAGGAGTGAGATTAATGAAACATGAAATAACAACTTTGAACACAAAAAAGGCATTTGCGTCATCTTTGAAAAAGTTTATGATGAAAAAGCCTTTTTCAAAAATAACGGTCAGCGAAATAGTATCGGATTGCCAGGTTAACAGAAAAACCTTTTATTATCATTTTGAAGATATTTATGCACTTTTGAAATGGATGCTTGAAGAAGAAGCAATTGAAGTTGTAAAAAACTTTGATTTGATTGTTGATTATGAAGAAGCAATGATGTTTATTATAGATTACGTTAATGAAAATCAACATATTTTAAGCTGTGCTTATGACTCAATGGGCAGAGAAGAGATGAAACGCTTTTTTGACGCTGATTTAAAGGGTGTTATTAAGCTTGTTATTGATGCTGCCGAAAAAGAGCATAACAAAACAATTCAAGATGATTATAAAACTTTTATTTGTGAATTTTATAATGAAGCAATTTCAGGAATGTTAATAGATTGGTTTAAGGATAAAACAATACGAGATAAAGAAAAAACAGTAAGCTATTTATCAAATATTTTTCGTTCTTCAATTAGTGAAGTGATAAAAAACGCACCGGAAAAGGAATAATTTTAAAAAACACTTGACAATACATTGTCTTGGTGTTATAATGTTTAGGCTTTTGATTTCACCGAACTTCTATTCGGGCTGGAGTCAATGGAAAGGTTTTTAAGCCAAAACATTGAAGCGGGCAGTCCTCTGTACGAATTTTCGTAGTATGAATGTCTGAAAATTTTATAGGAGGAAAGTCTAATGGACGCACTTAAAAATTTAGTTGAAAGCCAAATCAAAACCGATATGCCTGAAGTACCTATCGGTGCAACCGTAAAGGTTCATGTAAAAATCCGTGAGGGTGAAAAAGAAAGAATTCAGGTTTACGAAGGTATTGTAATCGCTAAAAACAACAGCGGTATTTCTGAAACTATTACAGTAAGAAGAGTAGCTTATGGTTGCGGTATTGAGAGAGTATTCCCAATCCACTCACCAAATGTTGCAAAAATCGAAGTTGTTATGGAAGGCGTTGCAAGAAGAAGTAAACTTTATTATCTTCGTGATAGAGTTGGTAAGGCTGCTAAACTTAAACAAAAACTTAAATAAGTTGAACTATGAAAGACGAATTTTTAAATTCGTCTTTTTGTTTACAAAAAATTTAAAAATTCCTCTTTAATTTTCATTGTAAATATGTTATACTTATCAAAGTATTAAAAATATTGTGATTGGTGATTAGATTTGAATAACGAAATTGAAAATGTTGAATTAGAAGAAGAAAAAGAAAAAGAAAAAGACAGTTCGTTAATCAACACTTTACTTGAATGGCTTGATTCTTTAGTAATTTCATTTGTAGTTGTTGTTTTGCTTTTTACTTTCTTTTTAGGCAAGGTTAAGGTTGATGGCGCTTCTATGAATGATACCTTGCAGAATTCTGATCAACTTATTATTTCTGATTTTTTGTATAAACCTCAAAGAAAAGATATTGTTATAGTTTCAAGAAACCCTAAAAATATTTACGGTGATTCTGTGGCAAATCAACCTATTGTAAAAAGGGTTATCGCTGTTGAGGGTGATACAATTGAAATAACTGATGACGGCAAAGTTTTGCTTAACGATAAAGAGCTTGATGAGCCTTATATTAAAGATTATGAATTTGGTAAAGGCACACCAAATGATGAGTTTAAAAAAGAAATGAAACGCCAGAACCTTGGTAATAAATTAAAAGTTCCAAAGGGAAGAATTTTTGTAATGGGCGATAATCGCTGGAATTCTCACGACAGCAGAAAAGGCGATATTTGGTTAATTGATGAACGCTATGTTTTGGGCAAGGTTTTGTGCAGGGTATTTCCTTTTGATAAAATAAAAACATTTTAGAGGTTAGTATGCAAAGGCAGAATATACAATGGTTTCCGGGTCACATGGCTAAAACTCGTCGTTTAATAGGCGAAAAATTACCGCTTATTGATTTAGTTGCTGAAATTATTGATGCGAGAATACCTTATTCTTCACGCAATCCAGAACTAAATGAGTGGGTTAAGTCAAAACCGAGAATAATATTGCTTAATAAATGCGATATGGCTGATGAAAGCGTTACAAACGAATGGGTTGAACGCTTAAATGATAAAAATACTGTTGCTATTCCTATTGATTGCAAAACAGGCAGTGGTTTTAACAAGTTTATTCCGAGTGTTAAAAACATTTTGCAAGACCGCATTAAAAAGTTGGAAGAAAAGGGAATGGCAGGCAAAACCTTAAAGGTTATGATTGTTGGTATTCCTAATGTTGGAAAATCTTCGTTTATCAACAGAATTGCTGGAACAAATCGTGCTAAGGTTGAAAACCGCCCCGGTGTTACAAGGGGCAATCAATGGTTTATGATAGGCAAGGGTGTTGAAATGATGGATACACCAGGTGTTCTTTGGCCAAAATTTGAAGATAATACTGTAGGCGAGCATTTGGCTTTTTGCGGCTCAGTTAAGGATACTGTTTTAGATGTTGAATTGCTTGCTATGGATTTGATTAAAGAGTTAAAAGTTTTGTATCCGCAAATGATTATTGATAGGTATAAATTAAAATGCGACCTTGAAAATACCGATGATTACGATATTTTAACCGAATTGGGAAAAAATCGTGGTATGAAAATTTCGGGTGGCGATGTTGATACCGAAAGAATGGCGAACACATTTTTAGAAGAATTCAGAAACACAAAAATTGGAAGAATAACTTTGGAAAAACCGCTTAATAATTAAGCGGTTTTTGAAAAATTAAGGAGTTTTTTATGCCTGATTACAGCTTTGAAAAGGAAAAAATTAATAACGGTTTTAATTTAGTTGCAGGTGTTGACGAGGCGGGTAGAGGTCCGCTTGCAGGCCCTGTTTGTGCGGCTGCAGTTATTTTGCCGATTGATTGCGAGATTGAAGGGCTTGATGATTCTAAAAAAATCAGCGAGAAAAAAAGAGAAAAGCTTTATGATATAATAATTGAAAAAGCTGTTGCCTACAATATTCAATTGGTTGATAATGTTGTTATAGATGATATAAACATATTAAATGCAACATATCTTGCTATGACAAATGCGGTCAATAATCTTGAAA
>CACZIY010000052.1:12106-15246 GCA_902781345.1 Oscillospiraceae bacterium
ATTGTAAAAGGTGATTCAAAATCTATGTCAATTGCTGCCGCTTCAATTTTAGCAAAAGTTACAAGGGACAGGCTTATGCTTGAACTTGCTAAAAAGTATCCTGAATACGAGTTTGAGCGCCATAAAGGCTATGGCACAAAGCTTCATTGTGAAAAATTAAGAGAATTTGGACCTTGCGAAATTCACAGAAAAACTTTTATAGGAAAAATTTTAAATAAATGAAAAAATCAAACGAAAACGGCAGAAAAGGCGAATTAATAGCCGCAAAATTCTTAATTCAAAAGGGCTATAATATCGAGGCGATGAATTATCGTTCAAGAAATGGCGAAGTAGATATAATCGCAAGCAAAGATGAATATATTGTATTTGTCGAGGTTAAAACACGCTCTGAAAATATGCTGGCATTGCCTTATGAAGCGGTTACAAAATCAAAGCAGAGAAAGGTTTTGATGGCGGCAAACCGCTATTTGTCGGCAACCGAGTGTGAAAAACAACCGAGATATGATATTATCGAAGTGTATTTATCTGATGATACAAGCGAAAAAAAGCATAAGGTTCGCCAAATTGAGTCTGCTTTTGAGTTAGAGGGTTATATGTAAAATGAAGTATTTTGATTTGCATTGCGATACGCTTTGTCGTGTCGTTGATGAAAAAAGTAATTTGTATGAGAATGATTTTGATATTGATTTAAAAAGATTATCAAAATTTGAAAAAGCAACGCAAACCTTTGCTTGCTTTATTGATGATAAATTTAAAGGTGAAGAAGCATATAATCGCTTTTTCAAGCTTTATGAGATTTATAAAAACACCGATTTTGGTAATGTAACGCCTATTTTATCAATTGAAAATCTCTCCTGTATCAACAAAGATATTGAGAATATACATAAATTCAAAGAATTAGGCGTAAAAATCGCCTCGCTTACTTGGAATGGCGAAAACGGTATTGCAGGTGGTGTAAACTCTGAAAGCGGTCTTACCGATTTTGGTAAAGAGGTTGTAAAACAGCTTGAAAGCGAGAATATAACGCTTGATGTTTCGCATTTGAACAAGAAAAGCTTTTATGATGTTTGCAAGACGGCAACTAAACCGTTTATTGCGACTCATTCAAATAGCTTTACAGTTTGTCCTCATAAAAGAAATTTAAGCGATGAGCAATTTGAAATAATTTGTGATATTGGCGGGGTAGTAGGTATCAATTTTTACAACAAATTTTTGTGTGAAAACGAAACCGATTTTACCGATTTATTTAATCACATTGAGCGCTTTTTGCTCTTAGGCGGCGAAAACAGCATTTCACTCGGCAGTGATTTTGACGGTTGCGATATTCACAAATCAATCAAAAAAGTAGAAAATATGCCGATTTTTTACGAATTTTTGGTTAAAAATTTAGGAAAAAGCATTGCAGAAAAAATTTTTTATAAAAATTCGGCTTTATTTTTCAAAATGCTTTGACAAATCGCTTTAAATAGTATAAAATATCATTTGACAAGAAAAATGTAAAGGTGAACAAAATGGAATTTACAAGTACTCGAAAAAAACAAAATTTTGAATCGGCAAAGGTAATTTGTCAGGGATTGTCTGACGAGGGTGGTCTTTTCGTTCCAAAATGCTTTCCAAAAATATCAGATGAATTAATTGATAAATTGATTGATATGGACTACAAGCAAAGAGCTTTTGAAGTTCTTAAATTCTACTTGACCGACTTTACCGATGATGAAATCAAAAATTGTGTAAAGGGTGCATATACAGGAACATTTGAAAATGAAGAGCCTGCACCTGTTGTTGAAGTAAAAAAAGGCGAAAACATATTAGAGCTTTGGCACGGACCTACTTGCGCTTTTAAAGATATGGCTTTGCAACTTCTTCCTTATTTGCTTACAACCTCAGCTAAAAAGGTTGCAAAAGGCAAAACAATGGTAATTTTAGTTGCAACTTCGGGTGATACCGGTAAAGCAGCGTTAGACGGTTTTGCTGATGTTGAGAATACAAAAATCATTGTATTCTATCCGCAAGACGGTGTAAGCCCAATGCAAAAGCTTCAAATGACAACTCAAACAGGTAATAATGTCAGCGTTTGTGCTATTAAAGGTAACTTTGATGATGCTCAAACAGGCGTTAAAAATATTTTCGGCGATGAGGAAATGAAAAAATATCTCGCTGATAAGAATATGGAATTCTCATCTGCTAACTCTATTAACTTTGGCAGACTTGTTCCGCAAATCGTTTACTATGTTTCATCTTATGTTGATTTGATTAAACAAGGCAAAATCAACAAGGGTGATAAATTCAATGTTGTTGTACCAACAGGTAACTTTGGTAACATTTTGGCGGCTTACTATGCTAAACAAATGGGTATTCCAATAGCAAAATTCATTTGTGCTTCAAATAAAAACAACATTTTAACTGATTTTATTAATACAGGCGTTTATGATAGAAATCGTGATTTCTATACAACAACTTCGCCTTCAATGGATATTCTTATTTCTTCAAACCTTGAAAGGCTTTTATATCACCTTTATGATGAAGACGAAGCAAAAATTGAAGAACTTATGACTTCATTAAAAACAAGCGGTGTTTACAAAATCAGCGACGAAGTTAAAGCAAAGCTTCAATCTGAATTCTTTGGCGGTTTTTGTGATGATGCTGCTACAAAAGCTACTATTGCAAAAATGTTTAAAGAATATAACTACCTTTGTGATACACACACCGCAGTTGCTGTTAATGTTTATGACCAATATGTTGAAAAAACAGGGGATAATACTGTAACTGTAATTGCTTCAACCGCTTCACCTTATAAATTCTCGGCTTCGGTTTTACCTGCTGTATTTGACGGTGAGCTTCCAAACAGCGAATTCTTAATGGTTGAAAAGCTTTCAGAGGTTACAGGAACAAAAATTCCAAAATCATTAGCAGAGCTTAAAACAAAAGAAGTTTTGCACAAAACCTGTGTAGAAAAACAGGAAATGGAAAACTTTATTAAAGAGTTTTTAGGATAAAGGTTTTGTGGGCAACTTTTAGTTGCCCATTTCTCTTGAAAAGAGGTGTTTTATGGCGCTTTTTGCAATTTCCGATTTTCATTTGTCGTTTTCGGTCGATAAACCTATGGATATTTTTAAGGGTTGGTCGGATTATACCGAAAA
>CACZIY010000053.1 GCA_902781345.1 Oscillospiraceae bacterium
TTACCTTTCGTTCAATTTGTTGATGAAAAAGGTAATATGACCGAAGAAACTGATTATGCAGGAACTTTTGTTAAAGACGCTGATAAGCCTATTTTAATTGACCTTGAAAAGAACGGACTACTTTATGATGCTCCTAAATTTGAGCATGATTACCCATTCTGCTGGCGTTGTGATACACCGCTTATCTACTATGCAAGAGAATCCTGGTTCATTAAAATGACAGCGGTTAAAGATAACCTTATTAAAAATAATAATACAATCAACTGGATTCCTGAATCAATCGGTAAAGGCAGATTCGGCGATTGGCTTGAAAATGTTCAGGATTGGGGCGTTTCTCGCAACAGATATTGGGGTACTCCTTTAAATATTTGGCAATGTGAATGTGGTCATTTACACTCAATCGGCTCAATTGCTGAGTTAAAAGAAATGTCCGACAATTGTCCTGATGATATTGAGCTTCACCGTCCATACATTGACGCTGTAACTATTAAATGTCCAGAATGTGGCAAGCAAATGAAGCGTGTTCCTGAAGTTATTGACTGCTGGTTTGACTCTGGCGCAATGCCATTTGCTCAACACCACTATCCTTTTGAAAACAAAGAATTGTTTGAAGAGCAGTTCCCTGCCGACTTCATTTCAGAAGCGGTTGACCAAACTCGAGGCTGGTTCTACTCACTTCTCGCAATTTCAACGCTCATTTTTGATAAAGCACCATATAAAAATGTTATCGTTTTAGGCCATGTTCAAGACGAAAACGGTCAAAAAATGTCTAAATCAAAAGGCAACGCAGTTGACCCGTTTGACGCACTTGAAACTTACGGTGCTGACGCAATTCGTTGGTATTTCTACATCAACTCTGCTCCTTGGTTGCCAAACAGATTTCACGATAAAGCAGTTGTTGAAGGTCAACGCAAATTCTTAGGCACACTTTGGAATACTTATGCGTTCTTTGTGCTTTATGCAAATATTGATAATTTTGACGCAACAAAATATACACTTGATTACAACTCACTTTCTGTTATGGATAAATGGTTGTTATCTCGACTAAACACAGTTGTAAAACAGGTTGATGATAATTTAGAAAATTACAGAATTCCTGAGTCAGCTCGTGCTTTGCAAGATTTTGTTGATGAAATGTCTAACTGGTATGTACGCCGTTGCAGAGAAAGATTCTGGCAACAAGGTATGTCGCAAGACAAAGTTAATGCTTACATGACACTTTATACTGCATTAGTTACTATTGCTAAAACATCTGCCCCGCTTATTCCGTTTATGGCAGAAGATATTTACAGAAATCTTGTTTGCTCAATTGATAAGAATGCACCAAAATCGGTACATCTTTGCTCATTCCCAGAAGCACAAGAAAAATTAATCGACAAACAGTTAGAGGCTGATATGGAAGAGGCTTTAAACATTGTTGTACTCGGTCGTGCGGCAAGAAACGGTTCTAATATGAAAAACCGTCAACCTCTTTCAAAAATGTTTGTTAAGGCTGACAGCAACTTATCTGAATATTTCGTTGAAATCATTGAAGATGAACTTAATGTAAAAGAAGTTGACTTTTCTGGCGATATTTCCTCGTTTATGTCATATTCGTTCAAGCCACAGCTTAAAACATTAGGTCCAAAATACGGCAAGCAGTTAGGCGAAATCAGAAATTATCTCGCTGAAATTGATGGAAGCGCTGCAAAAGCCGAGCTTGATAATACAGGAAAACTCGTATTAAAGCTTGCAAGCGGCGATATCGAAGTGGAACCTGATGATTTGCTTATTGATATTAAGCAAAAAGAGGGCTACTTCACAATGAACGACAACGGTATTACCGTTGCACTTGATATTAACTTAACCGATGAGCTTATTGAAGAAGGCTTTGTTCGTGAGATTATTTCAAAAATCCAAACAATGCGTAAAGATGCAGGTTTTGAAGTTATGGACCATATCAATATAGGTGTTGCCGAAAATGAAAAAATAGTTGAGTTGATGAACAAAAACGCTCAAGAAATTAAAAACGATGTTTTGGCAGAAAGCATTTCTGAAAAAATTAGCGGATTTGAAAAAGAATGGAATATCAACGGCGAAAAAGTTAAATTATCAGTTGAAAGAATATAGTTTAAACTCAAAAAAACTTCTGTAGAAATACAGAAGTTTTTTGATTATTAATATTCATAAGATAAGAATTTTTTATTCTTTATATAGTGGTTATAATCTTTTTTCGGCGAAATCTTAAAAAACTGCGAATACGCTTTAAAAAATCCCGAATAATCTTTATAACCACAAAGTTGTGCTATATCAAAAAGAAGCAAAGCATCACTATTTTTCATTAATTCTCTCGCATGCCACATTCGCATAGTTGTGATTGTATCGCGAAATGTGTGAGAGTAGTATTGCTTTGTAACTTGCTCAACAAAAAACTTTGATACAGAAAACTTGCTTGCAACACTTTCGAGAGTAATATCTTGCATAAAGTTTTTTGAAATATAATCAAAAACCTTTGCTTTAAAGTCAACAGTATTAACTAAATCATTAGTTTTATTTCTTTTATCAAAAATTAAGTTTAATTCCGTAATTAAAGTTGATATTATACCGCTAAAGCTTATTAAGCTCATATTATTTTTGACATACTTATCAATATTTTTAAAAATATTACTCTCTAAATCAAAATCATAAAAACAGTCTTTAACATAAATATTCTTTTCAAATGAAATTTTTGAATTCATAAACACACGATAAAACTTATCAAAATCTTTAAAACTTGAAAACAGAGTTGGGTGTAATGATATTGCTATGACTTCTGAGTAAGCAAAATTATCAAATGAAGAATAATTTGTTTTTATCTTTTCAAAATCAATATTTTTACAAACTATTACTGTTCCGTCATCAATATTAAATCTTTTGTTATCATAATAATAAAAAAAATTACCTTTTCTAAAATATATGATGTTATAATAATCTTTTTTTATGTATAAATGTATAATATCGTTATTAACAAACCAAGCCTTAAGAATTTGAACGCTTAATTTTGAATCGAAAAATCCACTTGAAGAAATTTTATTATTTTTCATATAATCCACCTCTAAGCCAATAATATCACATTTTCACGCAAATGGCAATGTTTTTTTGTGAATTAGGAAATATTTTTTTAAAAGTTTATATGTTATAATGAAACAAAGGAGTGATTTTATGAATATCAAAAAAACATTATCAATTTTGTTATCAGTAGCAATTTTGATTACTACTGTTTTAACAATGACATTTTATGCTTCGGCTGCCGATTCTTATGACCCAGCCGACTATGACTATGCCTACAAGATTACCGATTACATGTCAGGTACTATCAATTCCGGTTCAAGTAAAACAACCGATGCAATGACAATTACCGTTCAAGGCGGACAGTTGACAAAATTTGACAGTTACACCTCAAACGGCTATACCGGTTACGCACAATGGAATCAAAGCACAAACAATATAAAGTTAACATTCGCTTTAAATGACATAGCAAGCGGTAAATATAAATTAACCTTATTCACTTGCGATAACAATTCTGCAAGAGGTAAATTTGATATTTCTGCAAATGATACTGCGATTGGAACAGTGAACTGCTTAAACAACACCGGTAGAGTGTTTGTAAAACATGCATTTACCACGGAATTTACTACTGACGGAACTTCGCCGGCAAGAATTGAAATTGTTCCTGCTTCTGGAGATACAAACAAACAATTATTCCTTTACAGTATTGCGCTTGAAAAAGTTGATGGTGAAGATGACCCTTCTGATCCTTCTACTCTACCTACTGAGCCGTCAAGTGAACCTACCGAGCCATCAAGCGAGCCGACAGAATCGAGTTCAACACCTGTTAACACATCAGGCGAATATGTAAACAGACCTACTGACTATTTTTCTACAAATATAAACGCTAATACAGGCAATGTAACAAGAACAAGTAGTGACAGCGCATATTCTTTTACCGCCGAATACGGTTTAGCAAATTATCAATCTAACTATGTAAACGGCAAAAGTTGCTTGCAATGGCAACCTCAAAACACAGGTATTCTTACATTCAAATTCTTTAATGTAGAACCGGCAGTATATAGAATTACAATCAATTCTGCTGATAATATTGCTTCGTCTCGTTCTTATTTTGATATTGCTGTTAATGATACTTACAACACAACATTAGGTTTTGATGCAGCAAGCAAAACTTACACTGCTCATTTGTTAGATAACACTCTTTCGCTTGAAAACAAAGGTACTGTTTCTGTAAAATTAACAAACAACCTTGAAATGAATTCACAAAACGGAAGAAGCACAAAGCAAACTATGATAGAAAGCGTTGTTCTTTCAAAAATAGACGATGTTGCTCGTGACCCATTGTATGTTGAAACAACAATGAAAAAAGGCGCTTCTATCCGATTAAGCAGTAAAAATGGTATTCGTTTCCATACACAAGTTGATACACAAGCAATTGACTCTTTAATCAGCGAAGGAGCAACTGTTGAATGCGGTACTTTAATCGCACCTGAAGATTTAATCGAAGGTCAGGAACTTACTTTTGATTTACCAATCGGTAAATATGTCGATGTGCAATACGATTTAAACAAAGGCTATTTTGATGATAATAATACAATTGTAGGTTCGCTTGTTAACATAAAAACTTCCAATACTACTTACAACGCTGAAATCGGTAACCTTGACAGACCTTTCGTTGGCAGAGGTTATGTAAAAGTTACCAAAGGCAATGATACTTACATTAACTATGCAAAATATTTTGATTATAACATTACAAATAATTCTCGCTCTTTAGCATATATTGCTCTTGCTCTTCAAGGCGATGAAACTAATTACTCAAAGCTTTCAGAACAGTTCAAGTCATTTGTAGACAGTATGGCTGAAAAGCATGGTCAAATAACCGAACATTATTTTGACTATGTTACAAAGAATTATGACGGCAAAAATATGACAGACACCGGCGTAATAATGTTGCCAAAATCATATTGTGATGAGGGTAAACCTGTAAGATTAGTAATTGATTGCCACGGTTATAGTGCAACTATTAATTCATCAGAAAAATTCTATAACAAGTATAAATGGCTTCAAACTCTTGTTCATGACGGATATGCTGTATTAGCAGCCGTAACACATGCTTATCATATGGCTACACCTTTCGCTATAGACAGTTATGTTAATGCTTATAAATATGTAACAGAACACTATAATGTTTATGATGAAGTTTATGTAAACGGTAACTCAATGGGCGGTATTACATCAATTAACCTTGTTTGTTCGGGTAAAATTCCTGTAATTGCACACTCAATGCAATATCCTGTAACTTCAATTGTTCATCAATTATACTATAATGAATGGGCAGAAAATACAAGAAAAACGCTTGCTCGTTTTTACAATTTTGATTTACCAAATGGTTATACTCTAGACACTTTCCCATTCACATCAGATATAAGAACTTTTGGTTCGGCTGATGAACTTTCATTGCTTGAAGATAACTTCTTTGATAAAATAGCAAATGGTTATTCAGTTTATAAATATTCAAATATCTTAAATAGTAATAAAGACGGATTTGCAAGCGGTTTTGAAGACTTTATAAGCTGTAACACTCAAGCAAGAGTTAACGAGTTATATTCAAATATGACAATTGACTACCCTGTTCCAGTGCTTATTCAACAATGTTTAGATGATGGTTCTGTAAGAACACCAATGACTAAACTTTTTGCAAATTCAATTAAAAAAGGTAACTCTCACGGTTTAACTGAGATTTACTATAATGGCAGTAAACACGGTGGCGATATTGGTAATGATGTTACTTATCTTGCAAAAGATAATACTTCTTTATCTGTTCGTCAAAGCAGTGTAGAAATTACAAACTTTATTACTAATATTGAAAACACAATAACTGATAAAAAATAAAATAAAAAAGTAAGGATGCGGTTTACGCATCCTTATTTTTATTACAACTGTTTTTCATAGAGCAGCCCTCGCAACCGCAACTGCAAGAACCTTTGCCTGCCCTTTTGTCTTTTATAATTTTTATAATAACTAAAACCACCAAAACAAATACAAATGCTAAAACTATAATTGTTCCAATATTGTTATGCAACCACTCAATCATTTTATCACCTACAAAATTATTGAAAAAGCCTTTTCAATAATATTTACTTCAGCTTTTTTCTCTTTTCCGCCAAACTCGCCGTCTAATGTCCAGGAGATTTCCTCATCACTTTCAAATGTAATTTTTGAAGTTTTAAAGGTAATAAAGTACTCGGAAATATAGTTTTGAGTAACCAGGTCAGAAAGCACAATTTGATAACCTAAAGCGTTTTTCGGGTTTCTAATTAAAACAACTTCAAACTCGCCGTCATTAATAGAACACTGCATATCCTTTGCAGTTTTAAAACCGCCTATTTGATTTGAATTGCTGACCATTCCGTAAATAAAATCATCTTCAATAACTTTATCATCATACTTAACTCTAACCCTATAAGTCTTTATAGAGGTTAATTCTTTAATGCCTGCAATAACATAGGCTAAATGCCCAAATTTATTCTTAATGTCTTGCGGTGTATCATAAGAAACTGAAGTAAAAGCGCCGAAAGCCGCAACATAAGCAAATGTTTTACCGTTAAAATCGCCTAAATCGCATAAAACTGACTCACCGTCAGAAATTTTATTGCTTGCTTTTTTAATGTTAGTCGGAATTTTCAAAGATGTTGCAAAATCGTTTGTGCTGCCTGCCGGCAAAAACAAAAGTGGAGGTCTATTTTGCTCACTGACAGTCATATATGCGTTTGCAGTTTCATTTAACATACCGTCGCCGCCGCAAACTGAGATTAAATCATATTCTGAAATATGTTTTTTAATATACTCATAACCATCTCTCTTGCATTGAGTTGGGTGTACAGTAACTAAATAACCCGCCTTTGTAAAGTTATTAATAATGTCGTTTAGAGAGTTTTTTACTTGTGCTTTTCCGCTAATGGGATTATATACAAAAAGTAACTTTTTCTCCATTAAAATACCCCTTATACTTATTTTTCTTTATTTTAATTCAAAAAGCGAATTTAGTCAATAGTTTTGATTATTTATTTTGCGTTTTTTTGCAAAAAACTCTTGACTTAAAAGTCTATTTATGATAAAATATTGTCTGTTGAAAAAATATGCAGGTGTAGTTCAATGGTAGAATGTCAGCCTTCCAAGCTGAACACGTGGGTTCGATTCCCATCACCTGCTCCAAAGCCCAAAACACTTTAGTTTTGGGCTTTTTTATAAATTATAAGGAGAAAAACAAAAATGAATAAACTATTAGATACTAATTTTAATTCTGATATATCATTGTTTCTTCCTACTATAATTCTTATTTGCTTTTTGGTTTTTATTGGGTTATTTATTTTTAATGCAAGTAAAAACAAATGGACAATTAGAAAAGCAAATCAATATGCTTTATTATCGTTTATAATACTGTCAACATTTTCTTTTGCTAAGGCAGCTATCGATGCATTACTACAAAAGAAAGGAATCAATATTTCAATTAAAAAAACGTGGTGGGGGCTTCCTTATGGCATTTCAATTTCTGCGAAGTAGATTGTTGCTCATTTTTAATTCAAAACCTTTTTCATCGTTAGCTTTAAATGCAATTATAATTTATGGATTATCATTTTGTTTAAGGTTTGTCAAATACGAAGTACATTATGCAATAATTGTACTTTGTATGATTTTCTTTTCTATGAATTTTTATAGTGTATTTAAGTGTATTAAAAAAAAGAATGTTAAAATAATAATCATATTTATTTTAACTTATTTTTGGTATTTATTGAACATGGTTCTGAATTTTTATTATGAATCCATTGTTTTTCAAGATTCAGAGTTGATTGTTTTTTCTCATGTTTTATTGAAAGTTGTTTCTTTGTGTCCTGTAATCTTTGGATATTACATTTTAAAAAAGAAATAATGGCTAAATGATAATTGCAAAAGCTCAATAAGAATTACTAATTTTAAAGCAATTCTTATAGTTTATATACCATTTATTCTCTCAATTATTTTAAGGTTAGTATTTTAATTAAGGCGGTTTTTTAACCGCCTTTGTTTATTATTTAACATAATTAATCATTGCTTTTTTTGATAAATTATACTATAATTATTATAGAAGTTTTTTCATAATTTTAGGAGGTGTTTTTATGAAAAAATTAATTTCTATTACATTGGCAATATCACTATTTTTAGTTGCATTTGCAATACCTGCAAGTGCTAAAGAAAAAAGCGGTAAGTGCGGTGACAATTTAACTTGGAAGTTAGATGAAGCAACAAGTACTTTAACTGTCAGCGGTACAGGTGAAATGTATGATTATACATACAAATGCACCACAACCATGTATGGTGATTTAGTGGAATCCAAAGAAGAATTTGATTCGCCTTTTAAATACTTAAGATACAAAAACTTGGTTATTGATGAGGGCGTAACAAGTGTCGGCAGATATGCTTTCTTTAGAGATGAAGTAGAAAACATCTATTTACCAAGTACATTAACCAAAATCGGCAAATATGCTTTTTATATGATAAACAATATCGAGAAAATCAGCGTAGATGAAAACAACAAATATTTCTCAACTGTTGATGATGTTCTTTTCAATAAAAAGCAAACAAAACTAATACTTTTCCCAGCGGCAAAAAGTGGCGAATATTCAATACCGAATACTGTTACCGTAATTAGTTCAAATGCTTTTTATAACTGTTCAAAATTGACTAATGTAATTCTTCCAGATTCAATTAAAAAGATTGGTGATAATGCGTTTTCAATGTATTATAGCATAAATTTTGATACTTTTAAACTACCAAAGAATCTTGAAACATTAGGTAAAAATGCTTTAGGTACGTTTAAGTATAAAAAAATAATAATAAATGAGAATTTAAAATCATTAGATTATAGTTCAATTGATGACAGTGAATTAGAAACTATTAAGGTTGATAAAAATAATAAGCATTTTTCATCTAAAGGCGGGGTTTTGTTTAACAAAAAGCAAACAAGTTTAATTCTTTACCCAAAAAAGAAAACAGGAAAATATACTGTTCCAAAAACAGTAAAAACAATAAAAAACCATGCTTTTAATGGCTCATATCTTAAAAAAATAAAACTTATAAATGTTAAAACCATTGAAAAAAGTGCTTTCTCAGGCATGAAAGCCCAAAAAATAGATTTAGGCAAAAAACTAAAAACAATAAAAGATAATGCTTTTAGCAGTTCTAACTTTAAATCAATAACAATACCAAAAAGTGTTAAAACAATTGGTAAAGAAGCGTTTTCTGCTTGCTATTTTCTTAAAAAAGTACAATTTTCAGCAACTAAAAAATTACCAAAGATTAAAGCAAGAGCATTTTTAACTTCAAGACCACCTTTAACACAAAATAAAATTACTTTTATTGTTAAAAATGAAAAAATCAAAAAATCTTTACTTAAAAAACTTGAAAAAGGTTTAGGAATTAAAAAGTATACAGTAAAGGTTAAATAAGCGATTTTTACAATTAAAACTAAATTTAGCAAGTCAGGTTTTTATCAAAAACTTGGCTTGTTTTTTATGTTCGACTATATTCGACTTTATTCGACAGTCATTTTCACTAATATGTGGCTTATTTCCACTTGTATTATTGTGCAAGCATACAAAGTTGTCGATTTTCACTTGTAATTTAGTATATTTTGGTATATTATAGTAATAGCAAATATCACAAATTATACGGAGGCTTGAAAATGTATCTTTTAAACGAAACCGTTGTAAAAGATGAGGAAGGCAAACTTTGGAATACTTATGGCATTACATACGGTGATATTGTTATTGAGGACATCTCTACTGAAAAAGAGAAAATCGAAAAGCTTGTAAGGCTTTGTAACGAATTAGACTTAGACCCAATTCATATTCACGATGTAGTCGAAGATTTCCTGGTCCACAACGATATTTGAGAAAACGAAAAACTCTCTTTTAATTAAGAGAGTTTTTTGTTTGCAAGCATTTATCTTTTTTATATAGATAATCCATATCGACATCGCCGTTAATACCGTTGACCTTCCCTGTATCTGAATACTGCCACATAAAATAATCACCTTTATAGGTGCATTTTTTAGCATACTGTGCTACCCAGCGGTATTTATCGTACCATTTATCAGTAAGTTTTGTTGTAAACCAATATTTGTTTGCATAAACGCCGAATTTATAGCCTGCTGATGTTATATAAGAGTAAAATTCTTTTGCAATTTTGAGTATTTTTTTGTTGCTGCACTTCCCTGTTGTAGCCTCATCTTCTAAGTCGTAAAACACAGGCAAGCTAAGCTTTAGCCCTTTAATTTGTCGCAAAACGTGTTCGGCTTCTGATTTTGCTTTTTCAACCGAATTTGCGTAAGAATAAATATAAACGCCAAAAGGTATTCCCGCCTTTTTACAGCCCTTTGCATTTGCTTTAAAATATTTATCATCTTGCTTATTTAAATTTTTACCATAACCTACTCGAAGTATAGCAAAGTCAATTCCCGACTTTTTAACCTTTTTCCAATCTATTTTTCCGTTGTGTTCGGAAACATCAATTCCTTTTAATCTTGTCATTATATCAACTCGCTTTTTATTTTGTTGATATATTATATTCAAAAAAGTCTTGACTGTTAATCAGTCAAGACTTTTTATTATACAGTTACTTTTTTAGTTTTACTAAAAGAGCTATAAGCTGTTATTTTAGATTGTTTTATAAACGCTCTTATTTTAAAAGAATACTTGCCTTTTTTCAGCGTTTTTATAATCGGCTTAAATGAAGTATAGTTTTTAATAACCCAAGTACCGTTATTTTTGTATTTAAGTTGAAAACCTGTTGCGTCTTTTACTTTTTTACAAGTGATTTTAATTTTATTCTTTGTTTTCTTTAAGTCAAATTTAGGCGTTTTTAGCTTTAGTTTGGCTATTTTCTTACCCTTTATCACTTTTTCATTACAAATTCTACAAACCTTATCGCCCGAATAACCGTATGAAAAATAAGTTGGTTTTTTAGCGTTTTTAGTAACTAAACTATGCCCATTAGCATATATTACACTTTGTTTTGTAAACACCTTATGACAACGAGGACAATAAGCACCATCAGTTAAACCGTTAGCAACACAAGTGGCTTCAAAACCTTTTAATGTTACAGTATTATGCCCGAGCGGCTCTATTTCTGTTTCATCAACAGTCAAACCGCACCTTGAACAATGCCTTGATTTCATACCGCTTTCTTCACAAGTCGGTGTTTTATCAATAATGAATTCTTCGCTAAAATCATGACCCTGTTTTGTTATAGTTTCTGATTTTGTCTCACTGCAAACCTACAAGAATATCTATATTCGCCGTCTTGAGTGCAAGTCGCAGCCTTTGCAACAAAGCCTGAATCCCATGCGTGTTCAGCAAATTTATAAACTTTAACATAATCCACAATTAAAGATGAAGGAAGCAAATTAGGATTTAACTTATTTATCGTCCAACTGCCTGTTTCGAGTGAAATTTTCAAATATGTTTTTACTGCACTAATCAAAACATTATTTCCATTTACTAATGTTTCTTCAGTAATTCTATGTGTTTGATTACCATCAATGTAAAAAGTGTAATCGTTTTTGGTCCATTCAAGCCCAAATGTATGATAATTACCATCATAAACATTTGCTGTTACAGATTTTCCTGAACTTTTATGTCTATCACCATAACCATCAAAATGAATTGCGTGATTAATCTTTTTATCAGATTTATTAAAGGCTTCAAATATATCAATCTCTGTTCCGTCTGCGCCACCATCAATACCACTGTCAATACTATATGGCATAAGCCAAAATGCCGACCAGAAGCCGTCTATATCCTGTAATTTTGCTTTTATTTCAAAATAACCGTAGGTTTGGTCAAATTTATTTCTGGAACGAACTGCGCCGCAAATATAATTGCCGTAAACATCGGTATCAAAGGTTAAAACTAAATTTCCGTTTCCATCAAGCCTCGTCATACTATTCATCCAAGTACAAGATTGATTTTGTCTTTTGTAATTGTTGCAAAC
>CACZIY010000054.1 GCA_902781345.1 Oscillospiraceae bacterium
TTTAACAAAATCCGAAGCCTCCGTTAAACTATCAGCGGTACCTGTATCAAGCCAAGCAAAGCCTCTGCCTAAAAGTTCCGCTTTAACCGCATTCGCTTGTAAATACATATTGTTAAGAGTTGTGATTTCAAGCTCGCCCCTTGCAGACGGTTTTACTTTTTTTGCAAAATCAACAACTCTGTTATCGTAAAAGTAAAGTCCTGTAACCGCATAATTTGATTTTGGCTTTTTAGGCTTTTCCTCAATCGAAATTACATTACCGTTTTTATCAAATTCGGCAACGCCAAATCTTTCAGGGTCATTTACAAAGTAGCCAAAAAGTGTGCATAAACCTTTTTTGCTGTTTGCAACTGCATTTTTCAGTTTTTCGGTAAAACCGTGTCCGTAAAAGATGTTATCACCTAAGCATAATGCGCAACAATCGTTTCCAATGAACTTTTCGCCGATGATAAATGCCTGTGCCAAACCGTCAGGCGAAGGTTGAACCTCATAAGAAAGATTTACACCGAAATCGCTACCATCACCAAGCAATTTTTTAAAACTTTCGCTGTCATCAGGGGTTGTGATAATTAAAATATCTCTTATCCCAGCCAACATAAGCGTTGAAAGCGGATAAAAAATCATAGGCTTATCATAAACAGGTAGCAACTGTTTTGAGGTTACTATTGTCATAGGATAAAGCCTTGTTCCTGAACCTCCTGCTAAAATAATACCTTTCATTTTTCTACTCCTTTATTTTTGCCGCCGAATGGGTTAAAAAAGATTTTCCAAAAAACCTGATAATGAATATTTTTTATAGATTTCTTCAGATAAAGGTTGATATGGCTTATTAAAGAAATCAGAATCAAAATCAATACTACCTTCATAAACATAAATATTAATTGGATTATAAAAATCATAATTAACAATATCTTTATTTGTTGTAATCAACTTTTTGTTTGCACCTAAAGTTTCAATAGCTCTTATAGTAAGACCGTTTTGATTAATTTGAGGAGCGTCCAACACAATTCTTGAATTCTTTATAATATCAATAGCCTTCTCTTTTGAAAGTGTCTTAGTTTTAAAGCATTTCATTGTTGCATCTTTATATTCAAAATCTTTGAATTTATGGTAAAAATACTTTAATCTTGATGGCATATAATGATAGATAAATTGATTATTATATTTTTTCTTTAGTTTTTCAGATATTTCTTCAATTACTTTATATTTATTTGGATGTGCTGTACCAATGTAGCAATAATCATACAAACATTCAGAATTTTGTAAAGATAATTTTTCCCCAATCTTTTCATATTGATTATCAAAAAAGAGTGGTAAAAACATTAAATTCTCATTCTCTAATGAATCTACTCTATCAAATGTATAACACTCATCAAAGAATTCCCAAAATTCTTTTATATTCTTTAAATTCTTAATAGAATCCCACTGATAACATATGAATTTTGCGTTTGACTGAGATTTTCTTAGTTTGTGCATCATTTCGTTATCAAAACAATACGACATACCTCTGATAAAAAACACATAATCATATTCTGTTTTTGATGTTTTATTAATTATTTGATTAAAATATGAGCCAACTCTTTTTTTTACAAAATATGGGTTTATTCTTGATACTGCTTTAAAAATATTTTTTTGTGTTGGTCTATCAGAAAACCAATCAACACAAAAACCCGAATTCTTTAAACCATTAATTATAGCTTTATAATAATCAAAATAACTAGGTGAGATGAATAATATTTTTTTCATTATTAGTCTTTCCCTTTAAAAATACATAAATCATCATACAACATATTAGCTTCTTTAGAACTCTCGAATACTTTTCTATAGTTTATGCTCTTTTTCTTTTTAAACAATATTCTAAACAGATGCCTAATAGGTAAATAAATAATACCAAGGTATTTTAAACCTCTATATTTTTTTGCTAATGACCAAGTAAGCATTGAACGATTACTAAAAAACGCAATATTTCGCTTAACAATATTACTATGTTTTATTCCAATCAAACCATTTGTATAAGTTTCTTCAATACTTCGTTTAACACCGAAATTGCCGCGTTTTAATGACATTTCCATAAGCATATCGACAGTTTTATTATTAATTTCTTTATCGTAGAAATACTTATCAACTAAATCAATACAAACGCTCGCCATTTTGAAAAGCCCATATTTTTTAAGCAAAAGAACATACTCTTCATCTTGCATAACTTCAGGGTGCTTTTCGACAAAAAATCTAAAGTCCAGTAATTGACGAAGACCTAATCCGTCTTTTGACATATGTCTTTCCATATGTAACAGTAATGAGAACATTTGGAATTTAATGTTCAATCCCTTGAATTTTTCACCTTGGAATTCATATTCAACTACATCATCAAGCGCACTATCTAAGAAATCTCTCAAATTCTCGCCAAGCTTTGTATTAGGAAATTCACTTAATTCAAAATGCATTTCAAATAAAACGCCATCTTTTTTCAAAGCACAGTGGAAATGATTTTCCTCTTCTTTAACCAAGCTGTATCCATTTTGCAAGAGCAAATTCTTAACCCTCTGGAAATCAGACTTTCTAACTAAAAAGTCAACATCGCCCAAAGTTCTTAGTTCTGGTTTAGTATAGTTAACCGCTGCTGTGAAGCCTTTTATAATTGCATAATCAATTTTATTCTCTTCAAGCAACTTAACAAGACTTTTCTGACCTTGGAAAATTTGCTCATTTTTAAGCATAACTGAAATTGTATATTGCTTTAACAGTTTATAAACACATTCCGGAATATTATCAATATTGTCGGTGCTGTCGTAAACAAAAGCTGAAACCGCTTGAGTTGACGCCTCTTTATAAACCAATTCCCAATCTATATTGCTTGTATCAAATTCATATTTGAACATGCTTTTTTTCAAAAGATTTATCAAATCTTTTTGATAATTTGTCAACGAACAACACCCCCTTAATAATGCAAGATATCCCATTCTCTTAAAAAAGCGAACGGGATTTAATAATCAATTTTTAATTACCTGTTTTTCTCAAAACCGATAAAATCGATTTAAAGAATATTTTAATGTCTAACCAGACAGATTGATTATCTATGTAATAAAGTTCCATTTGTTGACGCTTACCAGTAGCATAGTTAGCGTCATTTCGAGCATACGCTTGCCAATAACCTGTAAGTCCTGGCTTTACACTCAAAAGCTTCTCAACATCATCGCCATACCACGCTAATTCTTCTTCGATAATAGGTCGAGGTCCTATTGCACTTAACTCACCCAAAAAGATATTTACCATTTGAGGAAGCTCATCTAAGCTTGTCTTTCTCAAAAATTTGCCAACCTTAGTTATTCTTGGATCATCAACTATTTTAAACTCTTTTTTATACTCTTCCAGTTGTTCTTCAGTCAGCATGCTTTCTAAATCATCAGCATCTTTTTTCATACTGCGGAATTTATACATACAAAATTCTTTACCGTCTTTGCCTATGCGGATTTGTTTATAATAAACATTTCCGCCGTCTTCAATTTTTATCGCAGCAGAGATTAAGAATAATAAAGGCGCAAGAATAACAAGCCCTAAAAAAGAGCCGACAATATCAAATATTCTCTTTATCACTAAATAAACCTTTGATGGTTTAGCATAACTTTTTACAACAGGTTTATTATCTTCTCGTTGAAATGTTTTTTCCATAGAATCACTTACTCTGAACTGTTTTAAACCGCTTGTACGGTATATATGTATATATATTATATACTACGAATATCGTTTTGTCAACACAAAAATAAATATACTATCGTCAAAATATACAATTTTATTGGCATTTTTTGCAAAATTTGGTTATTTTGCCGATTTAATTAAGGTTTTAATTAAGTTTTTATGCTTTTGCGAATAATCGGTTCGATTAACAAGGCAAAAATCATTTCCGTCATCATACCAGAAGCAATTGATATAACAATTGTAAGTTGTGTTCAAAAAGCATTTTGAATAGGCAATTTTTGAGGACTCATTACCCTTGTTTATTATGCCGAATTCACCGATAATAACAGGAATACCAAGCTCTTTAAATCGACTGTAAATGCTTAATAAAATCGTAGTCAAATACTTTTTATCATCATTTGTTCCCCAAAGCGTTTTTCCGCTTTCATCTAAGCAAAAAGAGCTTGGAACAAATGTATTAACTTTTGCAATAATTCGGTTTTTTGCGGTATCTTTCGGAACCTTAAATCCTGAAAGTGTAGCTTCATCAATAAACGAACCGTAAGTAGTAACAATCAAATGTCTTTTTTCATTGTTGCCGCCCGTTTTTCTGACTGTTTTTACAAACACTTCATTTAGCTTGTTAGCATTGGCTATATCGTTTTTATCAGGCTCGCTGTAATCATCAGCTTTTTTCAAAATTTCGCCTACCGATTCAAACAACAAGTGGTCGTTAAAATCACTAAAATTAGCGGCTATATTATGCCACAAGTTAGCAAATTTTTGCTTGGTTGTTTCAAAGCTTTTGTCAGCTGTTGTAAGCCAACTCTGGTCATTATCAGAATTGATTATGCAGTACATATTTCTGTCAATAACATATCCCACAACTTTTCTGATTTCATCAAGCCATTCACTGTTAATTTTTCCGTCATCTTCAATATGATCTGTCCACGAAACAGGTATTCTGACCGCTTTAAAGCCTATCTTTTTATAAGCTTCAATAAGCTCTTGCGTTACCTTTGGATTGCCGTTTGCTGTTTCGTATTCATCGACAGTTTTACCGCTACCTAATCCATAATAATCAAAAGAATTTGCAACGCTTATACCAATATTAATTTCCTGCAAAAGCTGGTCGGAAGAAATGTTTCGCATTTGAGAAACCTGCTCATAAAAAATTCGCTCACCTGTCCTTTGTGGAACAGTCGCTTGCTCCACTTTCGCTTGTGTAGTTTCCTCAGCAGTAGTATCTTCTTGTGTTTCTTCTGTTGCTTTTGTGTATGGAGCAGGAGTTGACGGTTGCTTAAAAAGTGTGTTATAAGTAACCTGTTTTGCCGATTCCTTATTGTCATAATCAGAACAAGCAGAAACTGAAAATACAACTGCAAAACATATTAAAACTGCTAAAATTTTATAATAATTATTCATAAAATCACAATCCTAAATCCTCATAAACTGCATCTCTTATTTTTGCGTGATTTTCATACCCTTCATTCCACCCTAAAACAAGACAGCCGAAGAAAATTCCTAAATTATTTTCAGTATCAATCAAAACATAAGAGTTGCCTGCGCTGTCCCAGCCGAATTCGCCGAGCGGAACTCTTAAATTGTCATTTTTAATTAACGTGCGAACACCCAAGCCGTAAGAATAATCAGGACCTTTCCAAAATGTTTTATAGGCCTTTTCACAAAGCTGCGGTTTTTTCATTTCATCAATGCTTTGTTTTGTAACAAGTCTGAAACCGTCATCAGCCAAACCGTTATTCGCCATAACTTTAACAAATTTTATATAGTCGTTTGTAGTGCTGATTAACCCTGCACCACCGGAGTAAAAATTGTCGGTCAAAACAAAAATATTATTATCTGCTTTGTCGTAACCGTTTGTTTTTTCGTTAAACCTGTATTGTTGCCAAATATTCTTTTCCTCGCCGACATCGCTTAATTTAAAAGTAGAATTTTTCATACCCAGCGGCTCAAAAATATTCTTTTTTACATACTCATCAAAAGAAATTCCCGTTACCGCCTCAATAATTCCGCCGACAATATCAAGCCCGAAACCGTAATCAAAATCCGTGCCCGGTTCAAAATTAACATAGTCTTTTAACATTTCAGCTACAACCTGCAATGTTGTAGCGTTTTTATTCAAAACCGCTTTTTTCAAATTCTCTTTATCAAAATTATAGCCGTAACCGCTTTGCATTGAAAGCAAATATCTAAGCGTTTGCGGTGTTTTAGATAATTTCTTTTCTTTTCCTACATAAACATTTTCAAAACTCGGAATATACTTTGAAACATCTTCATCAAGGTCTAAAACGCCTTTTTCAACCAACTGCATTGCAGCAACTGCGGTAATTACCTTTGAAGCCGAATACATATAAAAAGGCGTATCGAATTTACTATTTTCATTTAACTCTTTTTCATAAACAACTTCGCCTTTATAGACTACTTTTATGTTTGCCATAGGCGCATTTTTATCTTTATAAAACTGCATTGCTTTTTCAAGATTTTTAAATTCCATTATTAACACCTTCCTAAAAAGATATTATAACATAAAAAAGCCCGAAAATCAATGATTTTTCGGGCTTTTAATTTTTGTTTTTACTGAATTATTTTATATAAATTGCTTGCTTCTTCTTTTTTGACAACCTCTTTAACATCGACTACTTCAGCTTTAAAAGGCTTAGAACCGAAATTAATCTCAATAACATCGCCAATTTTGACATCATAAGAAGCTCTTTGAGCCTTACCGTTTATCAAAACTCTGCCAGCATCGCAAGCCTCATTTGCAACGGTACGGCGTTTAATTATTCTTGAAATTTTCAAATATTTATCTAATCTCATTTATTCTTCCTCGCTAAAACTTTCACAAGTTCCGTTTAAACAAAGTTCTTCTCGCAAATCCTCGCAATCGTCCTTGAATTCGCACTTTTTGCAAAGCTTTGCCTTAACATTTTCAAGCATTTTTTCGTAAGCTTCGTTCTCCATAACAACCGCTTCCGACTCACAAATTTCGCTTATATTATTAACATTCAAATAAACATTTTCAATATCTTCCGAAATAAAATACGGCTCAACACATCTTTTTTGCAAAAGCTTTTTTAACGCTATAAATTTATCATTAGTTTCATTAAGCTCTTTTGCAAAATCAGCTATATTTTCAACGCCCGAAGGGTAAAGAAAATATTCACCGTCAACATTTAAAACCTTCATAAGAATACTCCTTTTAAAATATCTTAAAAAAACGAAGCGACCGAAAAAATCAGTCGCTTCGATAAATAATTTACTAAATTATTTTAAAGCATCTTTAAATGCTTTACCTGCTTTGAAAGAAGGTACTTTTGAAGCAGCAATTTTGATTTTTTCTTTAGTTAATGGGTTGATACCTGTTCTTGCAGCTCTTTCTTTAACTGAGAAAGTACCGAAACCTACTAAAGAAATTTTGTCGTTAGCTTTCATTGCGTCAACAACTGTTTCTACAAAAGCAGCAACTGCAGCGTCTGCGTCTTTCTTTGAAATACCAGCTTTTTCAGCAACTGATGCAACTAATTCTGTCTTGTTCATTTTTGAATTCCTCCAAGATTATTTTTTTATTTAAAGACTAAAAGTCTAAAAACCTACTCTTCTGATTTTACTTCGTCCCAAATAGCGTCAAGCTCTTCTAACGAAGCGTTTTTCATATCAATACCTTTTTCTTTTGCCTTGTTTTCAACCTTTTCAAATCGTGCAATAAACTTGTCAGTAGCACTTGCCAAGGCTTGCTCTGCGTCAACATTCAAAAATCTTGAAACATTGACTGCGGCAAAAAGCATATCGCCGAATTCCTCTGAAATTCTAAAAGGGCAACCGTCTTCAACAGCCTCTTCAAGCTCGGATAATTCCTCGCCAACTTTCATCAAAGGCTCATAAACATCTTCCCAGTCAAAGTTTGCTTTTTTAGCACGCTTTTGAACCTTTGCAGCTCTTAACAATGCTGGAAACGCTTTCGGCACACTTTTCAGTGTATCAGTATAGCTTTCCTGACCCTTTTCAACCATTTTAATTTTATCCCAATTGTCAAGCACCTTTTCAGCGGTGTCGGCCTTAACATCACCGAAAACATGCGGGTGTCTTAAAATGAGTTTTTTGCAAACGCCGTCAGCGACCGAATCAAAATCAAAATCGCCATTTTCCTTTGCAATTTGCGAGTGGAAAGCCACTTGTAAAAGGCAATCGCCTAATTCTTCTTTTAAATCAACTTTGTTATCACGATCAATAGCGTCGGCTACTTCATAAGCCTCTTCTAAAAAGTTATTTCTAATAGAGTCGTGAGTTTGCTCTTTATCCCAAGGGCAACCGTCCTTACTACGAAGAATCTCCATTATTTTAACTAAATCGTCTATATTATAGTTTTGCTTTATTTCAAAATCTTTAATCATCAAAGCTCTCCAAAAGATATTACATTAAGTATTTTATACTATTTTAGCGTAATTTTCAAGTAAAATCTTCAAATTTATTAAAAAAAATCAAAGAATAATCACTATTTCCGACATTTTTTATAGTTATGTTAACCAAAAACAGAAATTACCATTTTTATTAACACATCTTCTTTCAAATCATTCAACTCTCTATAAGCGTCTTTCGCTGTATCATCAGCGTCATCAGAGAGCTTTCTGAATGATAAAAATGGCACTTCGCATTTATAACAAACCGAAGCGATAGCAGCCGATTCCATATCACAACAACCGCCACCGAAGTTTTTAATTATAAACTCTTTTTTCTCGTTTGATGAAACAAACATATCGCCTGTTACAAAAACGCAAGGGTTAAGCGAAGCAAATTTTTTAGTAAATTTTTCAAACAATTCTTTATCAGGCTCATAGGCTGAAACCACCTGCGATTTTTCGCCAGGCTTGTAGCCTAAAGGTGTTAAATCAAAATCGTGTTCAACGAATTTTGTTCCTATAACAAGCTCATCTTTATAAACGCCTGAAATTGCACCTGAAAGACCGAAATTGATAATGCAATCAGGCTTTTCTTTGCAAATAAGCGAAGCGGTTGCGCCTGCTGCATTTACTTTACCAACTCCGCAAAGCACAGCGACTACAACATTTCCGCCAAATGTTTCAAATTTTACCGCTCTGTCGCCACAAATAGTAAAAGATGTTCCGTTATACATTTTTGAAATATTAACAATAGGGTCAAATTCCAAATTGTCGGCTATTACAAGACCAATTTTCATAGAGCTTTCCTTTCTTTTTACAAAATTAAAAGGCTGATTTTTTGAACCAGCCTTTTAAAACTTAGAATTTAAAGTTTTTCGCCGCATTCGCCGCAGTATTTTGAAGTATCAGGATTTTTTGCACCGCAATTAGGGCAGTTTCTTGTTCTTTTTTGCTCATCAATCTGCGCATTAATTTCAGCAAGTTCTTCTTTAGACTCTTTAATACCGTCAATCACAGTTTTGTAAGCCTCGCCTAAATCCTCATCATCTGCTTTTTCATCAAAAAACATTCTTCCTAATATTTCATAGTCTTTTGACATTTGAGATTCAACTCTTGCAGCACTGATTTTCAACTTCTGAATACCGATAACCTCATTAGTTTTTTTAGCGACTGCATCAAATGCATCTTTAGCTTTTACAGCTGTTTCTTCAAATAATCCCATTTTCAAATACTCCTTTCGGTTTTGGTACTTATATTATATAATCTTTTTCAATTAAAATCAACCGTTTCACTAAAAAAATCACAAATTTTTTGCTTTCTATTAACAATTTCGTTAAATCCTCTGATATATTCATAAGGATATTTATAGTTAAACACTCTTTCGATTTTACCGTTTTTAACTAACTTTGTTGAGCCACCTGCACCAAGTGCTAAAATTGTTTGAATTTCTTCCATAATAAACATATTATAGTAGCTTTCAAAGCCTGGTTTTGCCCAACCGATATTCTCATTATTGCCCGACATTTTGCTTTGGCGGTACATATAATAAGGGTTATAGCCACATTCGCGAAGTATCTCTTGCGAAAAGCCCAACATATCAGAAACCACCTTGCCCTCGGGGTTGTACTGCTCATTTCCGTTGTAAACCAGCGTTGAAGAACGCTTAACCGAAAGACAATGCACTGTAATATCAGCAGGCGATAACTCAGTAATTCTTTCAAGGCTGTCGCAAAAGCTTTCAAAGCTGTCGCCTGGAAGTCCTGCGATTAAATCAGTATTAATATTATCAAATCCTAAACTTTTAGCTAATTCGTAAGCGTCAAAAAACTGTTTTACAGTGTGATTTCTTTTGATAATTTTCAGAACATCATCATTCAAAGTTTGCGGATTTATAGAAATTCTTGTTGCGCCATTATCTTTAATAGCAATTAATTTATCCTTTGTAATGGTATCAGGTCTGCCCGCTTCTACAGTGAATTCGAGCAAATCACTTGTATCAAAATGCTTATGTACCGCTTGCATAATTACCTCTAACTGCTCTGCCGACAAAACAGTAGGCGTACCACCGCCAATATAGACAGTTTGCAAATTAAAGCCTAATTCTTTTGCGATTTCGGCGGTTTGCTCAATCTCCTTCAAAAGCATTTCAACATAATCAGGTATTAAATTTTTTGATTTTGAAATGTCGTGAGAAATAAACGAGCAATAAGAACAGCGTGAAGCACAAAAAGGAATTGAAATATAAAGACTGAAAGAATTCTCTTTATATTCCTTCAACAAATCATTTTGTAATGCTACAATATCTTCTGCTAATTTAAACTTTTCATCAGAAATCAGCATTTTATTTTTCATAAAATCTTCGGCGTATTTTTCGCCGTGCTTATTTATTAAATTTCTTAAAAGCTTTGTAGGTCTTACGCCTGTTTGAATACCCCATTTCGGCAAAAGACCTGTAACCTCGCTTAAAATTTCAAAAAGCAATTTACACAAAAGGCGTTCCGAATCCGATTCAATATAAGCAGAAGCCTGCTTAAAATGAAATTTTCCAAAAATTCGCACCGAAACAGAAAGCGAAAGCTGATATTTGAAAACCGAGATTTTTGCAAAATCACCGCTGACAAATGAAACCTTTTGCTCTGGAAAAAACAACTGTATTATATTTTCAATTTCATATTTGTAATCGTTGCCGATTAATTCAAGCTTTATCATACATACCTCGAAAGTGGGTTAAAATTTCGTTCGTCTTTTAAAGTGGTTGAGCCTTGATGACCTGGGTAAATCACATAATCGCCCTCAAGAGAGAATAATTTGTGAAAAGAGTCAAGCATATTAGAATAACTGCCGCTCTCAAAATCGACTCTGCCGTAAGAGCCTGCAAAAACAGTATCGCCACTAAAAATTATACCATCACCGACAAAACAAAGCGAGCCGTCAGTATGCCCTGGTGTATGCAAAACGCTAAGCGTTTTTGTGCCAAATTTTATTTTATCACCGTCATCAACGAAAATGTCAACTTCTTGCGCAGTAAACGGCTTATCATAACAGCCGAGTGCGTTATACAAATTCGACTCATCGCCTAAAAGCCTTTTTGCTTCGTTTTTATGAGCGACAATTTTTGCAAAAGTTAATTCTTTTATCAAAGACACCGCCATAATATGATCGGCATGAGCATGGGTTAAAAGAATATATTTCAGGTTTACTTTTTTAATATTTTCAATTAGTTTTTCAGTTTCAAAAGCAGGGTCAATCACTACTGCCTCGTTTGTTTTTTCATCAACAAACAAATAACAGTTAGTTGAAAGCGGACCTATTTCAAATTTTAAAATCGCCATTTTACATTCCTGTTCTTTCTATTTGGTAAACGCCTGGTACTTTTTTAAGCTTGCCGATAATATTATTAAGGTGGTCCAAGCTTTCAATGCTTATATTAATAATGGTAGTGCAATTACCCTGTTTATCCTCTCTACCCGAAATGCTGTGCATAAGCACATGCATATTTGCAATTTCCATTGCAATATCGGCAACCATTTGCGGACGGTTGATTGAATGAATAGTAAGGGTTGAAACAAAACTTTCGTGAGTTTTGCCTGTCCATTTTACCTTAACCCAACGCTCTGGCTCTTC
>CACZIY010000055.1:0-1617 GCA_902781345.1 Oscillospiraceae bacterium
AAATAATTATTCATATACTCCTGATGGAAATATTGTTGAAACTAATGCATATTGGTATAGGAATCATCGAAAAACAAAATACGAATATGACAAACTCAACCGCTTGACAAGCGAAGAGCAAATATGCTATTATATGGGTAACGAAAATGACAGGTTTAAAGATGAGTATTCGTTTGATGATTATAACAACATAGTTGAAAGAGTTCACACCGCCACAAACAGTTACAACGATAAAACTGTAACAAGCACTTATAATAAAACAAGACTTGCTACTCAAACTGAAACTGATAGCGATAACAATCAACTTTCGCAGACAAATTATACCTATGACGATAACGGTAATATGACTGCAAAAGCAAGAGTTGTGGGCGAAAACACAACTACTACCGCTTTTTCGTATGATGCTTTTGACAGGACCGAGAGCATAGGCAACAACTCGTTTGTTTACAATTGCGACGGTGACAGAATTGCCAAAAACTCCACCGAAACTGTTTGGAATAACGGTGAAATTTCGGCTGATTTAATCGGCGACAGCGTGAAAGTATTTACCGAAGATAATTCGGTTTACTGCGAGAATGGCGTGTTCACATTCAACGCAATTGACAGTAAAGGTGATGTTGTAGCGACAACCGAAAGTTACTATGGTGACTATACGTACGATGCTTATGGTAACGACCTTTACAACACCAGCACCACCAACCCAATCGGTTATAGAGGTTACTATTTCGATTCAGAAACAGGTCTTTACTACCTGCAAGCCCGTTACTACGACTCCACCACAGGACAATTCACCCAAGAAGACACAGTTCAAGATGGCTATTGTAGCGCAAATCCTGTGTTGTATGTAGATCCGACAGGACATTTTATATTTGTGGTTGTTACAGCAAAAAAATCAAAAAAAACTAGATTAAAATCATACAAAAAAATTGGATTAACATCATGGGTAAAAACTAAAGATGAACCGACATTAACTTTTACAAGTTCCAAAACAGTTACTACTGAGATTTCAGGAGAAGTAGGCTTATCTGCTAAAGTGGTGTGTGCAAAAGTAGGTGTGAAATATTCTGTATCAATTACAGGTAGTAGCTCTTACTCTTATAAGCCAAAAAAAAGCAAGGGCAAATATGCAAGGTTAGTTGCAAAAATAGATTATTTTCGATATAATATTACTGCTACGTTTAAAGTTTGGAGGGATTAAACTATGATGAAAAAGATTGTTAGCTGGGTTATATTTTTAGTATTCTTTTTAACAGGTTTAATAATAATTGCTAATTCAGCGTATTCTACAGTCGTTTTGCCAATTGATAATTCAATAAATGATATATCGGAGGTTTTACCTCACGAATATTTAATCGATTCAGCAAATTTTTTAAGCGCATTAAGTATTGGAATTATTTTTGCACTTATTGGTGCTGCAGGGATTATAGTTAATTTGTGTTTTTATCTTAAATCGATTTATTTAAATGAAAAATAAAACGATTATCAAAACCACCGTTGCAAAAATGTTGGAGAAAAATTGCAATAAATTGTAAAAAAATAACAGAAAATAGAAAAAGAATAAAACTATTCTTATTTTATTGCTGATTGAATTTATAGTTTGTTTAATAGGATTATATT
>CACZIY010000055.1:1659-6217 GCA_902781345.1 Oscillospiraceae bacterium
TAACATCTATAGCGAAATACTTTATTAAATAATTTATCAAGAGGGCAATTAATTTGCCCTCTTGATAGTATTCACAAACCGAAACTGATGGTGAAGATAATCAACTTTCGCAGATTTCATATACCTATGACGATAACGGCAATATGAGCGAAAAATCAAAAGTTGTCGGTGAAAGCACAACTACTACCGCTTTTTCGTATGATGCGCTTGACAGAACTGAAAGCATAGGTAATAATACTTTTGCATATGATTGTGACGGTAACAGAATCGCAAAAAATACAACCGAAACAGTTTGGGACAATGATGAAGTTTCTGCTGACTTAACAGGTAATGATATTAAAGTATTTACCGAAGATAATTCGGTTTACTGCGAGAATGGCGTGTTCACATTCAACGCAATTGACTGCAAGGGCGATGTTTTAGCCTCAACAAGTAGTTATTACGGCGATTACACCTATGACGCTTATGGTAATGACCTTTACAACACCAATACGACTAACCCAATCGGTTATAGAGGTTACTATTTTGATAGCGAAACAGGCTTGTATTATCTCAAAGCCCGTTACTATGACTCCACCACAGGTCAGTTCACCCAAGAAGACACCGTTCAAGACGACAACCTGCAATACAACCTCTACGGCTATTGCTCCGCTAACCCTGTGTTGTATGTGGATTTTGATGGTCATAAGAAGAAAAAATATAAGTATAAAGGAATTACTATTAATTATAATGGTACGGCTGCTGATCTTAGAAATTTTGAAAACGGTAAAGCACCTATTGATTATACTTTTTTGAAAAAACAATCGGGTAAATCTTTTAAAATTAATAATATTAGGATTTGCACAGATGGCTCGACAGGAGATGAGGTAGAAGATAGCGATCACAGAATAGATACAGCATTTTGCAAAAGCAAGTATAAGGGTAAAAAACGATATGAAAGTTATTTAAACGCATATGAAACCCCATATATAGTTTTACCTGGAAGCGGAAGCAATAAGAATGTCGCTAATTTAGGTGATTTAGCGATTTTATTGAATAGGACTACAAAAAAATATGTTTGGTGTATTGTAGGAGAAAGGGCTGGCACTGACATAAGTAAAATGGGTGAAGTTTCTATTGCTGCAATATGGAAAACGGGTAATCCAAATCATAAAACAGCCAATAATAATAAAGGTTTGAGTAAAAAATATATAATAATCGTTTATAAAGGAATTTCCTACAAAAGTAGGGTGGTGTTAGAATGGTCAAAATGGCACAGAATAAAAAACTAATTTTTATTATTTTTATTCTTATCATAATTAATGTATGCTCGTGTTCAACCGATAATATTCAACACAATAGTGCTCAAACCATAAAAACTTCAAGTAGTATTTTAAATAAAAACGATGAACTATTTTTAAAATATTATGCATTGGAGTATAACAATAATTATTATTATACGGAAAATAATTCTTTATATAAAAAAGATAAAAATGGTAACATTAGTAGAATATTTACGGAAAACAAAGATTTTTTATTAATTGAAATCATAGAAGAAAACTTATATTATGAAATCAATGATTCTGCTATGAATACTTTTAAAATTTATAAATATAATTTGATAAATAAAACCAGAACCATTCTACTTGACTCATCAAAAAATAAAATGTTAAGAAATAACTGTTTAAAAAACATAATTGTAAAAAATAATAAGTTTTTCATTCAAATGAGTTTTGATTTATTCATTTTTGATTTAAAAGATAAAAAATTGAATAAATGTGTAGACGATGTAAGAGAATTCCAAGTAGTCGGGAACCAATTATTTTTTGTTGATAGCAATTCAAATTTATATAAGTTGAATTTAACGAACAAGTCAAAACAAACGATTTTTATGTCAAATAAAAAAATTAATTGTAGTGAATTTCTGATTATTAATGAAGAAGTATACTTCTTTTCTCGTAAAACTCAAAAGTTGTATTTCAAAACCCCAGAAGAATTGATTTGTATTGATAATGGCGATATTGATAGACAATCATTAACCTGCTATAATAACGAGTTGTACTACATTTTAAATAATGGTAGAAAAAAGGCATTGTATAAATATAATAAAGCTAACCATAAAAAAGCAAAAATCATTGAATGCGATGATTATGCTACAGGTATAGAAATAATAGAAGAGCATTTTCTTTATAACAATTCAAAAGAGGAACTTATTTGTAAAAAATGTAGAAAAAGCTAAAACAAAAAAGTCATCAATAATTAATTGATGACTTTTTGTTTTTGTCAATAAAAAACTTTAAATACAATATCTAAAAATAAAAACCTTTACAAACCCTTTTGTTTTAAGGGTTTATGGGGCATTGTGGTGCAATAGGCCCCGATTCTCTAAGTAGAGCCAAGTTTTACTTCGGGATTTTTTATTGCTTATTATTAAAATTCAAATGTCGATTTATCACAAATTATTATTGGGTAATCGCCAATAGGTGCGTTTTTAATTGTTTTAGTAGTAGTGTCAAATTCAGGCTCATAAACGCTGCCGTCAAACATATCAATCAAAACAGGCTCGTTTATATTTGCATTTGAAATATCAATTTCAGCACCGTTTGTAAGGGGTGTTTCTTTTGCAATTTCAAGCTTTAACCAATAAGCCAAAACATCTTTACCATTTCTGTTATAAGACATTTTTACCTTTTGGGCTTCGCTTTCAAAATCAACCGAAAAATCAATATCAGTTATCTCGAAATCGCCTGAAAAAACAGTTGAAAGACGAGAAATTGTGTAGTAAGAAAGCTTCGGAGTATAAACTTTGCCGTTCAAAATTCCTTGTCTTGCAGGCTCAGCCAAAACCTCTTTTGCTTTTTCATAAGGCTTTTCCATCATATCGGCAATTTGGAAGAAAGATACAATCGGAAAACCTTTTTGAAAATCAGAAAAGTAACGGCGTAACTGCCAAACTGCCTGACGGCGTTCACTACCGCCACCGTCTGCTAAAAGCCAATGTCCTTTCGGGTGCCATGAAGCATGACCACATTCGCCTGTCCAAAATTCAACATTTTTATGTCCGTAATAGTTTAAAAGCTCTTTATAGATTTTATATTTTCCTATAATCGGGCAATCCTCAGGCATAATACCGTAAGTATGAAAGCCGTAAAAATCAAGCTTGCCAGCAGGAATTGTGCTAATAAAATCAACCATATAATGCAACTGTGAACCAGCAGTACAAGCACCGATTTTAGCATCAGGAATAATTTCTTTAATTACATCGCCTGTCATGACAATAAATTCGGCATAAGTTTTTGGGTCAGGCTTGCCAGGATAGCAAAAATGAACTAAATCAGTTTCGTTCCAGATTTCAAAATATTCAACTCTGCCTTTATAATGCTTTGCTAACGCTCTTATATAGTTTTTCCAAGCTTCAACTACATCATCGCCATAGAAAATAGGCATACAGCCAACCGCTGACGGATTAGGAGCATCAGGCATATAAATAGGGTTGCCAAAACCGACATTAAACCAAGGCTTAATACCCATTGAAATTATGGTGTCGATAATCTTATCAAGCCACTCAAAATCATAAACGCCTTTTTGCTTTTCACATTTGAACCAACCTGTTTGACAACGAGCGTGTTTTACACCGCTTTCGCCGAGCAATTTATAGCATTTTTCAGGATTGATTACATCTCTGTCCATACACTCAAAACCGATACTGACAGGGTTCTTGTCAATGTCCTTTGAAGCGTATGTTTTTAATACACCGATTTTATTCATTTTTTATTTCCCCAAACGTTTTTTGTTTATTATAACATAAAGAAAAACTATGTCAATAATTATAATAAAAAAATATAAAATATTGTATAATTATTTTTAAAAAAACACTTTAAATTTTCTATATATTGTGTTATAATAAATTATAATTACATAAATAGTGTTATTTTTAGGTAAGAAAGGGTAATTTTATGCCTTTTGAAGATAAGAGTATTCATAGCGATATTATCGCAGGAAGAAATGCAGTAATTGAGGCTTTGCGTTCAGGTAGAGAGATAGATTTTTTAATGGTCGCAAAGGGAGCAGGCGGCAGCATTTTGCCGATAATATCCGATTGCAAAAAACGAGGTATTCCTGTAAAAGAAATGCCAAGACAAAAGTTAGATTTTAAGTTGCCTGGTGTAAATCATCAGGGCGTTGCTTTGGCGGTGTCAGCGGCAGACTATTCAACCATTGAAGAAATAGTCCATTTCGCAAAATCTGATGAAAAGCCTGCATTTATTTTGATTTTAGATGAAATTGAGGACCCGCATAATTTCGGTGCGATAATAAGGACTGCCGAAGCCAGCGGGGTTCACGGAATTATTATTCCAAAGCGTCGTCAGGTTGGCATTAACAATACGGTTTATAAAACCGCAGTCGGTGCTTGCGAATATGTAAAGGTCGCAAGGGTTGCTAATCTTTCAACGGCAATTGATTATTTAAAGCAAAACGGTATTTGGGTTTACGGTACCGATATGAATGGTGAGAATATTTTTACTACCGATTTCAAAGGCGATACAGCACTTGTTATCGGTAATGAGGGCAAGGGTAT
>CACZIY010000055.1:6236-17896 GCA_902781345.1 Oscillospiraceae bacterium
GTGAAAATACCTATGTTCGGAAAAATTAATTCGCTGAATGCATCTGTGGCAGCGGGTATTGCAATGTATTCGGTTATAAATAACAGAGAAAACTTTTGAAACTTAAAGGAGCGGGAATAATGAGCGAAAAATTTTCAATTGAAGATATTCTACAAGAAGTAGAAAATATGACTCAATCACACTATATTTCCAGTGATGTTAAAACAGAAAAAACTACTCCGAAATCAAAGCCATCAAAAGCTAAAGCTACTTTTCCTGAGGCTAATCAGCTGAATTTCTTTGATAGTGTTGAAACGCCTGAAAAAGAGTCAGAAGTTGAAGAAGAAAAGGCTGAGCAAGTTTTAGAACAGCCAAAAGAAGAAGTTAAGGCTGAACAAGAAAAGATAGCAGAAGATAAAGACGAGGCTTTTAAACCTAAACAAGAAGAAAAAGAAGAAGATAAAGAAGAAGTAAAGGAAGAGCCTGCTAAAACTCCTAAAAATGATGATGAGTTTTTAGATATGGTGGAGCAACAGTTTAAAAAGGACCCACTACCTAAAAAAGAGCCAAAGCCTGAAGTTAAAATAGGCGACAACGGCGAGGAAATTATCGGCGGCTTTACTATTAAAAATGCTGTCAGAGATACTGAAGCTGAGCCTGTAAAGCAAGAAGCAGAGCCTGAAAAGGTAGAAGAAAAACCTGAGCCTATACAAGAAGCTGTTCAGCTTGAAGAAGAACTACCTCTTGAAGAATACGAGCCTGAGGAAGAAGAGGTTTTAGATAAAAAAGCGCTTAAAGCACAAAGAAAAGCCGAAAAAAAGGCTGAAAAATTAAGGAAAAAAGAGGAAAAAGCGCTTAAAAAAGCAGGCTTTGAAGAAGATTTTGAAGAGCCGGAAGAATTTCAAGAACAGGATAAACCTGCAACTTCTGATACGATTATTTATAATACTGATGAGTTGAATAAGGTTGTTGAAGAGAATAAAACTAAGATTGTTGAGCATAAACCTGAGCATTTATTAAGCGTTGATGAAATAAATAATAATGCTATTAGCGGTGCTGGCTCATTCATTTTAGGTGAAAGCGTTAAAAAACCTGCAAAATCTGATGAGCCTGACACTTCAACTGAAATTAAAAAGGACGAAAGCGATTTTAATGAGCAGTTTAAGCGTCCTGAGCCTGAAAAGGAAAAAGAGGTTGAAGAAGAACCAGAAGAAGAAAACAATGAAGTTTCATCAAACGGAAATACTATTCCGCTTTCAACTGATATTGATTATGAAAAGTATATTGATGAAGACGAAATAAAATATACCGATAATTCAGCAATGCCCCAAAAGAAATTTGCAGTAAAAAAATCAAGAAGAGTTGAAGAAAGCACTTTTGATTATTCGGAAGATGAAAGTAACGATGAAGATGTAATTGATGATTACTGCACAATCGAAGACGAAGAGCCTGTAAAATTTGACCTTGAATTAAGCCTTAAAAAAGTTTCCCGTCGTATTTTTGCAAGCGTTATTGTCTTTTTAGCTTCGTTTGTATTGACGGTGTTGCCGACAATGGATGTTCCACTGATTTCGGCAATTTCGCCAAAAGAAAACTTTACAGGATTTTTAATCGCTAATGCAATTTGCCTTTTAGCAATTGTTATTGTAAATATCGGCAGTATTTTCAGAGGCTTAGGCAGCTTCTTTACTCTAAAGCCTGACGCTGACTCGCCGCTTTCAATAGCAACACTTTTTGTTGTTGCTCAAAGTGCAATAGCATTTTCACCTGATTTAGCAGCTTACGCTAAGGATATACCTTTCTTTACTTCGGCACTTGCTTTCGGATTTGTTTTAACCTTAATTGGTAAAAAGAGTATGATTGCAAGAATTAAAGAGAATTTCAGATTGGTAGCAAATCAAAATGTAAAAGAGTCTTGCTTTATTGCTGATGAGCGTATGGGCGAGTTGTTAGAAAATGATGAATTTATCGGAACACCTTTTGTTGCTACTTCAAAAAGCGTAGTTAATTTACACAATTATTTGAGGAATTCTTATTGCGAGGACCCTGCTGATAATACTTCAAAATTATTCTCAAGAATAGGTTTTATTGCATCGGTCGTAACACTCGTGCTGACTTATTTAATAACAAAAGATATTGTTAAATCAATAGGATTTGCAGCAGCAGTAGCTGTTGTAAGCGCGCCTGTTTCGGTTATTTGGGCGGTTAATTCTTCTATTAAGAAAGCAAGCGACCATTTCAGAACAGCAGGCGGTATGCTTTCAGGCTACAACGCTGTTGAGGAGTTTTCTAATACCGATTGCGTAACCGTAAAAGCGGCAAATCTTTTCCCAGCCGGCTCAATTGAGCTTTTAAGTATTCAGGCAATGGGTGATAACTCGGTTGAAGATATTATATTAAAATCAGCTTCGCTGACAATTACCGCAGGCGGACCTTTGGCTGATGTTTTTGATAAAATTATTGACGGCAGAAGAAAAATGCTTTCAAAGGTTACCGATATTGTTTATGAAGACGGTTTAGGTCTTAGCGGTAAAATTGACGGCAGAACTGTCAGAATAGGTAACAGAAAGCTGATTGACTCTTACGGTGTTTACGGATTAGAAGACGATTTAATTGAGCATAAGGCTCAAAAAGAGGGCTTCTTCGTAGTCTATACTGTAGTTGAAAACGAAGTTGGCGGAATGTTCGCTATTAAATATAAATCGGTTGACCCTGATATTGAAGACGGATTGTTTGAGCTTGTAAAATCTGGTGTTTCACTTGCAATTAAATCAAACGACCCTAATATTACACCGGAATTAATTGAAAAAGTTTTTGAAATCCCGAAAGAATATGTTACTGTAATGCCTTCACATACAGTTGAGTATTATGATGCTATAACCCGTCCTGCTAAAAACGGTAACGGTGCGTTGGCTTATCCTACTGATAAGGTTTCGATATTTACAATGTTAATTGCTGCTTGTAAAAAGCTAAAATCAAAGATTTCTTTTGCAGTAACATTTCAATCTATTTGTACAGTTTTAGGCTTTGGAGTTTGTATGCTTTGCGCAGTTGTAAAAAACAGCTTTGAGTTTATTACACCACTTAGAATTGTACTTTTCCAACTCGCAGTTGGTATTTTAAGCATATTCTTGTCTTCGATTATTAAAAGAATAAAGTAGGTTTATAATGGCAAATAATATTTACAGTTCTAATGAAAGTAAGTTTAAAATCAGTCGAGTTATGGCGGTTTTATGGGTTTTGCTTGGCATAGTAGTTGTCGCTGCAATAGTTTTTTCTGTTGTTTACATTAAAGGTCTTGATAAAAACGACAGCAAAAACGAAACCGCAAAAGAGCAAAATTTAGTCGCTAATGTTTTAATTTGCATAAGCGATAAGGAAAATGAAAGTTTAAAACCGCAATTTGTTTTGGTGGGATTTAACAGCGGTGAAAAGGTGATTAACATCACCGAAATTCCTTATAAAACCAAAATAAAAGGTGTTGAAAAAACTGATACTGCTCAAAAGCTGTTTGAATACGGTGGCGGAAAATATTTAAAAGAATCTATTGGAAACTATTACGGCATTAAGATTAACAGATATTTAAGCTGTGATATGGCTGAGGTTGAAGCCTTTGTTGACAAGCTCGGAGGTTTGGATTATAACATTAAATATGCAATGAAACAGGAAAATTCTGACGGAAACCTTATTACAAATTTAGTTAAGGGCAAGCAGAATTTAAATGGTAATCAGTATTGTCAGTTTTTGCGTTACAGCGGTTGGAAAGATTTAAAAACCGCCGCAAAGGAACGAGCAAAGCTTTTAACTGCTTTGATAAACAGCTATAACAAAACTATTGAAAAAGAAGAAATTTTAACGATTTACGAAAAAATTTCGCAAAAGTTTACTACCGATATTTCAATAATTGAGGTAAACAATTTCTCGCTTGAATTCAGAGCGTTTAATAAGATTGATAACCCTGCAAAAGTTACCGATGTTGACTTTGGCGATAAAGATGTTTCGGCAGTAAAACTTAGTTCTTATTATAAAAGCAAATAAAAATAAAAAGATTTACAAAGATTTTAATTTTTTAAATAAAACAAAAAGCCTATTCTTAATGAATGGGCTTTTTGTTTTATCACATTTCACTACTAAAATCAACTATTTAAGCCTACAATAAGGCTTTTGCTATGCACATTTCACAAACTGACAGGTAAAGCTAAAGTTATAAAACTTCAGCTCTTTTATTTCATAAATTATGTTTTTTACTCACACTATTGACATTATATCAATATTTTGATATAATATTGATATAATAATATAGGAGGTGTTGATATGCCAGCGATTAGACCGAGCGCTGATTTACGCAACAATTATAATGAAATTTCTGATTTTTGCCATAAGAATTCTGAGCCTATTTTTATTACAAAAAATGGCAGAGGCGACCTCGCTGTTATGAGTATCGAAGATTATGAAAGACTTTGTGGTAAGTTTGAACTTTATAATCTTTTAAACGAAGGACTGCAAGCAGAAAAAGAAGGTAAAGTATCGCCACTTGAAAATGTTATTGCAGAATTGAGGAAAGGGTTAGAATAAATGTATAAAGTTGTTGTTACTAATCCTGCTAAAAATGACTTGAATTCGGCAGTATCTTATATTGCAAATGATTTAAAAAATATTTCGGCAGCAAAGGATTTGCTTTATGAAACCGAAAAAGTATTTAATTCATTATCAAGTATGCCTAAAAGGTTTCCAATAGTTAACGATTCAGTGCTTGCTTCACAAGGAATCAGACTAACTCAAATTAAAAACTATTTAGCGTTTTATGTCGTTCGTGAAAAAAGTGAAAGCGTAGTTTTGTTGCGATTTTTATATGCACGAAGAGATTGGGAAAATATTCTGAAAGATAATAATTAACAAAAAACACTACTAAAAAAAGACCGTTTGTTGCAAATGGTCTTTTATTTTTGGCAAATTTCACAAAAATGAAAAAAATGCTTTAAATTTGAAATAATATTTAGTATAATGAAATTGTAATGGTCAGGCAATGAAAAAACAATAGAAATTGTTAAAAAAATAACAAACTTTGAAAATAACACTTGACATTTACCAAAAAGTTTGTTAAAATATTAACATAAAGTAGATAAGGAGAGTGCTTATGAAGAACGAAAGAACTATTGTAGACAGCGTTGAAACGCTTGAAGCCGAACTTTTAAAGGTAAGAGAGGCTCAGAAAAAATTCTCAACCTTTACTCAAGAACAGGTTGATGAAATTTTTAAAGCGGCTGCAATCGCTGCAAACTCACAGCGTATTCCTCTTGCAAAGAAAGCAGTTGAGGAAACTGGAATGGGCGTTGTTGAAGACAAGGTAATTAAAAATCATTACGCAGCAGAATACATTTATAATGCTTATAAAAATACCAAAACTTGCGGTGTAATTGAAAAAGATGACGCTTTCGGCACAATTAAAATTGCCGAGCCAATCGGTGTTGTAGGTGCGGTTATTCCAACTACCAACCCAACTTCAACCGCAATTTTCAAAACTTTAATTTCGCTTAAAACTCGCAACGGTATTATTATTTCACCTCACCCAAGAGCAAAAGGCTCAACTATTGCTGCTGCAAAAGTTGTTTTAGATGCGGCAGTTAAAGCAGGTGCTCCTGAAAATATCATTTCGTGGATTGATGTTCCAAGCCTTGATATGACTAATTTGCTTATGAAAGAGTCTGATATTATTCTTGCAACAGGCGGTCCTGGAATGGTAAAAGCCGCTTATTCAAGCGGTACTCCAGCACTCGGTGTTGGTGCAGGTAATACCCCTGCTATTATTGATGAAACTGCTGATGTAATTTTAGCAGTAAACTCAATTATTCACTCAAAAACTTTTGATAACGGTATGATTTGTGCTTCTGAACAATCGGTTATCGTTATTGATAAGCTTTATAAAGCAGTTAAAGAAGAATTCAGCAAAAGAGGCTGCTATTTCTTAAATGAAGATGAAATTGAAAAGGTTAGAAAAACTATTATTATCAACGGCGCATTAAACGCTAAAATAGTTGGTCAAAAACCTGTAACAATCGCAGCACTTGCAGGCGTTAAAGTGCCTGAAACTACCAAAGTGCTTATCGGCGAGGTTGAGTCTGTTGATATTTCGGAAGAGTTCGCTCACGAAAAATTGTCGCCAGTTCTCGCAATGTATAAAGCAAAAAGCTTTGAAGACGCTTTGCAAAAAGCTGAGCAGTTAATTGCTGACGGCGGTTACGGTCATACATCTTCAATTTATCTTAACGCAGTAAGCGAAAGAGAAAAACTCAAAACTTTCAGCGAAAGAATGAAAACTTGCCGAATTTTAGTTAATACCCCATCTTCACAAGGCGGTATCGGCGACCTTTACAACTTCAAACTCGCACCATCTTTAACACTTGGTTGCGGTTCTTGGGGCGGAAACTCAGTTTCTGAAAATGTCGGCGTAAAACATCTTATTAACATTAAAACTGTTGCTGAAAGAAGGGAAAATATGCTTTGGTTCAGAGCACCTGAAAAGGTTTATATTAAAAAAGGTTGCTTGCCTGTTGCACTTGACGAACTCAAAAATGTTATGGGCAAGAAAAAAGCGTTTATTGTAACCGATAGTTTCCTTTATCAAAATGGTTACACAAAACCTATTACCGATAAATTAGATGAAATGGGCATTGCTCATACCACTTTCTTTGATGTAGCACCTGACCCAACACTTTCTTGTGCAAAAGAGGGTACAAAACAAATGGCAGCATTCCAGCCTGATTGCATTATTGCACTCGGTGGTGGTTCTGCAATGGACGCTGCAAAAATTATGTGGGTAATGTATGAACATCCTGATGTTGACTTTATGGATATGGCAATGCGTTTTTGCGATATTCGTAAAAGAATTTATACTTTCCCGAAAATGGGCGAAAAAGCATACTTTATTGCAATTCCTACTTCGGCAGGTACAGGCTCAGAGGTTACACCTTTCGCAGTTATTACCGATGAAAAAACCGGTACTAAATATCCGCTTGCCGATTATGAGTTGTTACCGAATATGGCTATCGTTGATACCGATTTCCATATGTCAGCACCAAAAGGTCTTACAGCCGCTTCAGGTATAGACGCTGTAACTCATGCGCTTGAAGCTTATGCTGCAATGCTTGCAACTGATTATACAGATGGTTTGGCATTAAAAGCATTAAAAACAATTTTTGAATATTTGCCAAGAGCTTATGAAAACGGTCAAACTGATGTTGAAGCTCGTGAAAAAATGGCTAACGCCGCTACTATGGCAGGTATGGCATTTGCAAACGCATTTTTGGGCGTTTGTCACTCAATGGCTCATAAACTTGGTGCATTCCACCACTTACCTCATGGTATTGCAAACGCAGTTATGATTGACCATGTTTTGCGTTTCAATGCGGTTGAAGTTCCTACAAAAATGGGTACATTCTCACAATATGACCATCCGCATACATTGGCTCGTTATGCTGAAGTTGCTGATTATCTCGGTATTAAAGGCAAAAACGACAGCGAAAAATTAGAAAATCTGATTAAAGCAATTGACGAGTTAAAAGAAAAAGTTGGCATTAAACCAACTATTAAAGATTACGGCATTGACGAGAAAGATTTCTTAGACCGTCTTGATGATATGACCGAGCAAGCATTTGATGACCAATGCACAGGCGCAAACCCAAGATATCCGCTTATGAGCGAAATCAAGCAAATGTATTTGAACGCTTATTACGGAAAAAACGAAACCGTTTAATTTAGGAGGTATATATAATGAATTTTGACAATGTAATTGCAAAAAGAGAGAAAAAAACAGTTTATCGTGATGGCGACAAAGCGATAAAGGTTTTTAGCAAAGATTTTTCAAAAGCCGATATTTTAAATGAGGCTTTAAATCAAGCAAGAATTGAAGAAACAGAGCTTAATATTCCTAAGTTGCATGCGGTTAGTATGGTTGACGGCAAATGGGCTATCGAAAGCGATTTTATCGAGGGTAAAACGCTTGAAACACTTATGAAAGAAAACCCTGAGAAGCAAGATGAATATCTTGAACTTTTTGTTGATTTGCAAATGCAAGTCCATTCACAAAATTGCCCTTTGTTGAATAAGTTAAAAGATAAAATGCAAAGAAAAATTTCGCAGGCTGACCTTGATGCTACAACTCGTTATGAGTTGCATACTCGTCTTGATTCGCTTCCAAAGCATAAAAAAGTTTGCCATGGCGACTTTAACCCTTCTAACATTATTATTAAAGACAACGGCGAGGCATTTATTCTTGACTGGTCGCATGTTACACAGGGTAACGCTTCGGCAGATGTTGCAAGAACTTATCTTTTGTTTAATCTTGAGGGCAAAAAAGAGCTTGCTGATAAATATTTAGATTTATTCTGCAAAAAGAGCGATACCGCTAAGCAGTATATTCAAAAATGGCTTCCGATTGTTGCTGCTTCACAAAGCGTTAAAGGCAATAAAGATGAGCGTGACTTCCTACTTTCATGGGTCGATGTTGTCGATTATGAATAAGTGTATAAAAAACGGTGGGTTTTATTCCCACCGTTTTTTTGTTTTGCGTTATTATTTTTTAAAAGAAAAAGTTAAAAACTAATAATTATTCGTGGTTTTTAAGTTAATTTTGCATAATATGCATTATTTTATGCATAAAATGTGTGAAATAACATAAAAATGCGAAAAAAGCGGTTAATTGCTTTGTTTATTTTGATAAAAATGAAAAAAATGGCGTAAAAGTATTGACTTTTTATTCATTGTTATGTATAATTATGCACAGAAAATGAAAATTAACAAAAAGGAGACTTTTTATTATGAATAAAAAAGACATCAAAAAAGTAGTTTTAGCTTATTCTGGCGGACTTGACACATCAATCATTATTCCTTGGCTTAAAGAGAATTACAACAACTGTGAGGTTATCGCAGTTTCGGGTAATGTTGGTCAAGCAAGCGAGTTAGAGGGTCTTGAGGAAAAAGCATTAAAAACAGGTGCTTCAAAGCTTTATGTTGAAGATTTAACCGAGGAGTTTTTAACAGATTGCGTTTTTCCTTGCGTTCAGGCAGGTGCTAAGTATGAAGATTATTTGCTCGGTACTGCATTTGCTCGTCCTGCAATCGGTAAAAGAATTGCTGAAATCGCTATTAAAGAAGGCGCTGACGCTATTTGCCACGGTTGCACAGGTAAAGGTAACGACCAAGTTCGTTTTGAAATGGCTATTAAGGCTTTCGCTCCTGATATGCATATTATCGCTCCTTGGCGTGAATGGGATATTAAATCAAGAGATGAGGAAATCGATTATGCCGAAGCGCATAACATTCCGCTCAAAATTACAAGAGAAACTAACTATTCTAAAGATAAAAACATTTGGCACTTGTCGCACGAAGGTCTTGATCTCGAGGACCCAGCAAATGAGCCTCAGTATTTAAAAGAGGGCTTTTTGGAAATGGGTGTTGCTCCAGAAATGGCACCTGACAAGCCAACTTATGTTACATTACATTTTGAAAAGGGTGTTTGTACCGCAATCGACGGTAAAGAAATGGGCGCTGTTGAAGTGGTAGATACACTTAATAAATTAGGCGGTGCAAACGGTATCGGTCTTTTGGATATCGTTGAAAACAGACTTGTTGGTATGAAATGCCGTGGCGTTTACGAAACTCCAGGTGGTGCAATTCTTTATCAGGCACATCAAATCCTTGAAACAATTACTCTTGATAAAGAAACCTCGCATTATAAAGCACTTGTTGCTCAAAAGTTAGGTGAAATCGTTTACAACGCTCAATGGTACACACCGCTTACCGAGGCTATTTTGGCTTTCGTTAAAGAAACTCAAAAAACTGTTACCGGCGATGTTAAAGTTAAACTTTATAAAGGTAATATTATCAACGCTGGCGTAACTTCACCATTCTCACTTTACGACCCTGAAATCGCAACATTTGATGAAGATGATGTTTACGACCAAGCAGAAAGCAAAGGCTTTATCGACCTTTACGGCTTGCCTGTAACTGTTATTTCAAAAATGAAAGAGAAAAACAACCTTAAATAATTGAAAGGAACTGTCTGCCCGTTTTTTCGGGCAGACTAAATTAATATTATGGAAAAAATGTGGGCAGGGCGTTTTCAAAAAGCGCTTGATAAAGAGGCTGACGACTTTAATTCATCAATACATTTTGATTGCAAAATGTATAAGCAGGATATTAAAGGGTCAATTGCACACGCAAAAATGCTTTGCAAGCAAGGCATTATAAGCGAAGAAGAAAAAGACATTTTGGTAAATGGCTTGAATTCTATTTTAACTGACATTGAAAAAGGTGATTTGCAAATTGATATGTTAGCAGAAGACATTCATATGTTTGTTGAAGCAGAGCTTACCAAAAGAGTTGGCGATACAGGCAAAAAGCTTCATACCGCAAGAAGCAGAAACGACCAAGTTGCGCTTGATGTTCGTATGTATTTGCGTGATGAAGTTGATGAAGTTTGCTCGCTTATTAAAGACTTGCTTAAAGCAATTGTTGAAAAAGCCGAGCAAAACAAATCTACAATTTTGCCAGGCTATACCCATTTACAAAGAGCACAACCTATCGTTTTCGCTCATCACCTTTTAGCGTATGCAATGATGTTTTCGCGTGATTTTGACCGCTTGCAAGATGCAGTTAAAAGAATGAATTTATCGCCTATCGGCTGTTGTGCTTTGGCGGGAACTACTTTTAATACCGACCGTTATTTTGAAGCTGAGCAGTTAGGCTTTGACGGCATTACTTTAAACTCGCTTGACGGCGTTTCTGACAGGGATTTTTGCGTTGAAATTATGAGCGATATTTCGATTATTATGATGCATTTATCTCGTTTTTCTGAGGAAATTATTTTGTGGTCATCGCTCGAATTTTCTTTTGTTGAGCTTGATGACGCTTACACTACAGGTTCATCAATAATGCCGCAAAAGAAAAACAGCGATATTGCCGAGCTTGTTCGTGGTAAAACAGGCAGAGTTTATGGCGATTTGATGGCGTTGTTAACAACTCTAAAAGGCTTGCCTTTGGCATATAATAAAGATATGCAGGAGGACAAAGAGGCGGTGTTTGACAGCATTGAAACAGTTAAAAAATGCCTCAAAAACTTTGCACCTATGATTGCTACTATGAAGGTTAAAGCCGACAATATGTACAAGGCGGCACAAGGCGGATTTATTAACGCAACCGACCTTGCCGACTATCTTGCGAAAAAGGGCTTGCCTTTCAGAACGGCTTATAAAATTGTAGGTCAGTTAGTAGCTTATTGCATTGCGAACGATAAGGTTTTAGACACCGTTACACTCGAAGAATACAAACAGTTTTCAGATGTTTTTGAAAATGATTTGTATGAGGAAATTAGCCTTGAAACTTGTGTAAACAAGCGAGTTTCCGCTGGCGGAACAGGTCCTGAATCAGTCGAAAAACAAATTGAATTTATAAAAAGCTTATTATAAAAATAAAAAGCAGGTGAAATTTCACCTGCTTTTTTGTTTTGAGTTTAATTAAAAGTTTTGTTGTATCTGTCGATACATTCTTGAATAATTCTTACGGCTTCGGTTTCGTTTTGAACACCTTTAACCTCAGTTGGTACACCCTCAAGTGTTTTGTAAACCTCGAAGAAGTTTGAAAGCTCATCAAAAATATGCTTCGGCAACTGAGCAATTGTATCA
>CACZIY010000056.1 GCA_902781345.1 Oscillospiraceae bacterium
ATTATTTCTTTGTGTCATAAAAATTACCTCCTGATATTGCTCGCTTTTTGCGATGCAATTCTAAATAGATTTTTATTTTTTATTTTTTTCGTAAATGAATTTTAAGCCATCAAGCAAAAGGTCATCATTAATTATTATTTCCCTTTTGCAGTTTTTAACAACCTCAGCGGCAAGACCGCCGGTTGCAACAACAAAAACTTTTTCGCCAAGTTCTTCCTCAATTCGAGAAATCAGCCCTTCAATCATACAAGCCGAGCCAATAACAAGTCCCGCTTTCATACTGTCGATTGAATTTTTACCGATAACCGATTTCGGTGTTTCTAACGAAATACCTGGAAGCTGAGAGGTTTTGGAAGTAAGTGCTTCAAGTGAAATGCCAAGTCCTGCGCAAATAGGGCCGCCTAAAAATGAGCCCTCTTTATCAATAACGCTGATAGTTGTTGCTGTGCCAAGGTCGAGAATTACTAAAGGTAATGGGTACTTATTTATTGCGGCAACCGCACCAACCGCCAAGTCGGCACCGAGTTGAGCAGGGTTGTCAATTTTAATATTAAGTCCCGTTTTAATTCCAGGCCCTACAAATAAAGGCTCCTCAATTCCGATAAGCCCGCAAGCCTTTTTAAATGCACGAGATAATGCAGGAACAACGCTTGAAACAATACATCCGTTAAGGTCTTCGGCTTTGATTTTGTGAAGCCACAAAATTGTCATAATTTCAACAGCATATTGTTCGCCTGTTTTATTAGTTTGTGTTGAAATTCTTGCGGTCATTTTCTTTTCATCGCCGTCAAAAACTCCCAAGGTGATGTTTGTATTGCCAATATCAATGACTAATAACACTTTTCCTCCTCCTTTCTTAAATATTCTTTATTATACCACTTTTATTAAAAAATGTAAAGAAAAAGACTTTCAATTATAAGTAAATTTTTTACCCAGAAATTTTTTATTGCAAGGAAAAGCATTGTTTAATATTATATAAGTATAGGAAGTGATTATTTTGATTATTGATATGATAGATAATTTGCATTTAAAAGTTGAATTATCAAACGAAGATATGCAAAATTTAGAAATAAATCGCTCATCATTTTTAGAAAAAAGCGACCGAGCAAAGCTTGTTTTAAAAGCAATTTTAAAAAGAGCCGCCGAGCAAACGGGTTTTGATGTTTTTTCTTCGCATTTGTTAATCGAGATTTTTCCGACTGTGAACGAAGGGTGCTTAATGCTTTTTACTCGCTCGCCAAAGCGTAAAAAGGTAAGATACAAATTAGTTAAAAAAATACAAAATCAAATCTTTTTATTTGAGAAAATCGAAAACTTTTTTTCGTTTTGCGAAAAGATAAACTTCAGCGATTTTAATGCTGAAAATTCACTTTATTTATATAATGATAAATATTATTTTTATATTTCGCTTAACAAAAGTTTTGCCGAAAAATGCAAACTGCTTCTTTCGGAATATTCGGCAAGACCTGTGAAAATAAGGCTTTCATTTTTAAAAGAACACGCCACTTTGCTTTCTGATAATATTATTGCAAAAATAAAAATCCGCTAAAAAGCGGATTTTTCTATTTTATTTCTGCTCTGAAGCAAGCGTTTTCTTCAACATTGCCTTGAATAAAAGTTTCGCCGTTTTCTTCAGCGGTTTCAATTGTAATTTCATCATTTAATTTTGCTTCTTTCACAAAATCAATTGAAAATTCGCTTATATTATCTAACAAATCCTTGCTTGCAAAATCAGTTGCAAAATCGGCGTAAAAAGCGTTGTTCAAATGCTCGTTTGAGTCAAGCATTGAAAAATAAACTTCTCTTTTCCCATTTGTGCTAAGCTCTTTTGGCATTCTTATTTTTTTAGGGTTGCCAATTGAAATTTCCTGATTACCTGTCGGAATATCAAACCCAAATTCTTCGGGTTTTAAAAGCTTATGCTCTTTTGCATCAACCAAAACAAAACAAGAAATCGCTTCAATAATCAACTCGCCTTTTTCATCATACCACTTGTAAGCCCTGAAAAATTTTAAACCTTTAACCTCTTTCGACCAAGTGGTAATTGTTACATTTTCGCCACTAATTGGTGTGCGGTGCAATTTAACATTTAAATTAACTACAACAAAAACGCTGTTGGTTGATTTTATTGTATTATAATCAAGACCAAAATAATCTGATAAATGTCTTTCGCCTGCTTCCATTTGATATTTCAAAATAGAAGAAAGTCTTATTTTGCTTTGCGGTCCAACATCAAAAGTACCTATTTTAAACTTGTAATTGTAAACGCTTTTGTCCATTTAACATCCTCTTTTCTAATTACTTATATATTATAACAGCAAAAAATAAAAATGTAAAGATTGATTTTTAAATAAATTAGAGTTATAATAAAAAAAACATCGATTATTTTGAGGAGAATTATATGAAAAATATTCCTTTCTCACCTCCTGATATTACAGAAGAAGAGATTTCGGCAGTTGCTGATACACTTCGTTCAGGTTGGATAACAACAGGTCCTAAAACAAAACAGTTTGAAAAAGAGATTAAGGCTTATTGCGATTGTGCTGGCTGTGCTTGCCTTGCAAGTGCAACCGCTGCGCTTGAATGTATTTTAAGAATACTCGGTATAGGAGAAGGCGATGAAGTTATCGTTCCTGCCTACACCTACACCGCAACCGCTTCGGTGGTTTATCATTCAGGTGCAAAAATCGTTATGTGCGATACTAAAAAAGACAGCTTTTTTATCGATTACGACGCAATCGGTGATTTAATTACTGAAAAAACAAAAGCGATTATTGCGGTTGATATTGCAGGCGTTATGTGTGATTATGATGAAATCAAGGCTATTGCAAAAAGCAAAAAGGCTTTGTTTAACCCTGAAAACGAATTGCAAAAAGCATTTGACAGAGTAGTAGTTATCGCTGACGGTGCTCATTCTTTCGGTGCTGAATTCGGCGGTATAAAATCGGGCAATTTCGCTGATTTTACCGCATTTTCATTTCACGCTGTTAAAAATCTTACTACTGCCGAAGGCGGTGCTGCAGTATGGCAGAAAAAAGATTTTATTGATGATGAATGGCTTTATAAGCAGTTTATGCTTCAATCTTTGCACGGACAGAATAAAGATGCGCTTGCAAAAGATAAGGCAGGCGGTTGGGAATATGATATTGCCGCACCGCTTTATAAATGCAATATGACTGATATTATGGCATCAATCGGTCTTGTTCAATTAAAAAGATACCAGAATATGCTTAAAAAGCGTAAAGAATACATTGAAACCTATAACAGCATTTTAAGTGATGAAAGGTTTATGCCGCTTACACATTTTGGCGAAAGCTTTGCTTCAAGCGGTCATCTTTATTTGCTTAGAATTAAAGATATTTCAATGCAAAAAAGAAACGAAATTATTGAAAAAATGGCTGAAAAAGGTATTGCTGTAAATGTTCACTACAAGCCTTTACCGCTTTTGACCGCTTACAAGAATTTAGGCTTTGATATTAACCTTTACCCTAACGCTTACAGCCAATTTTGCAATGAAATCACATTGCCGCTTAACACCAAAATGAGCAAAGATGATGTTGTTTATGTTGCAAACAGCTTAAAGGAAATTTTAAATGAAAACTAATTATCAATTAAAGCTTGATGAGGAAATAAAGACTTTAAACGGACAGCGCAAAAAGCTTTTGCTTCACGCTTGTTGTGCGCCTTGCTCCTCTTACACAATTGAATATTTAAGCGAGTTTTTTGATATTACACTTTTGTTTTACAACCCGAATATTTCGCCTGAAAGCGAATATGATTTTCGAGCAAAAGAATTGCAACGCTTAGTTAAAGAAATGCCTTTAAAACACAAGGTAGAGGTTAAAATCTGCGATTATGATTATAGCGAATTTTTAAACATTGCAAAAGGCAAAGAAGATTTGGCTGAGGGTGGCGAGCGTTGCTTTTTATGCTACAAATTAAGGCTTAATATGGCAGCGAAATATGCAAAGCAAAACGGTTTTGATTATTTTTGCACTACCCTTTCAATAAGCCCTTATAAAAACGCTGAAAAGCTAAACCAAATCGGCGCTGAATTAGAGAAAGCTTTTGGCATAAAATATTTATATTCCGACTTTAAAAAGAAAAATGGATATAAGCGTTCAATCGAGCTTTCAAGCGAATATAATCTTTACAGACAAAACTACTGTGGTTGTGAATTTTCTAAAAAGATAAGCGAATTACAAAAAAATTAATATTATTTTAAAAAAACACTTGACAAGCCTTTCTCTTAATGGTATAATAATCGAGCGTCAATTTGAGATTGAGGCTAATATATGGCTGTGTAGCTCAGTTGGCTAGAGCATTCGGTTCATACCCGAAGTGTCGTTGGTTCAAATCCAATCGCAGCTACCATATTAAAAGTATCCGCAGAAATGCGGTTTACATATATGGCCCGGTGGTCAAGCGGTTAAGACACCGCCCTTTCACGGCGGTAACACGGGTTCGATTCCCGTCCGGGTCACCAAAAAAGCAATCGTTTAAAACGATTGCTTTTTTAATTCATATTTAATTTCTTTTAAGCATAACATTTACAAAGTGTAAGTGTTATGCTTTTTATTTTTCAAAAGGCGGTAGTTTTATGCAGTATTCAGGGGATTTTCAAAAAATGATAAACGATTATAACAAGGAATTAAAAAAGATTAGCAGCAAAGCAAAGCAAAATCCTTTACAAGAAAAATCTAAAAACTATGCTCTGCCGAATATTGAAGAAAAACAGATGATTTTTGGGCAAAAGAGCAATTTAAAAGGCAGCGGAAATCTTTTGGTAAGAGTTTTCAGCGCAAAGCAGGCAACGCCTGTTATTGACGCTTTAGTTGCTGTTTCATTTTTAAATGGTGATGGCGAAGAGTTGTTAAAAAGCGCTTTTACCAATAACGACGGCGAAGTGCCGACCTACGCTTTACCGACTGTAAACAAGCAAGAGTCGCTGAATCCAGGTGTCAATAACCCTTACGCTTCATATAGGGTTGTGGTTTCGGCAGATGGGTATTTTACGATGGATTCAGTTAATGTTCCTATTTTTGACGGTGAAACCGCCGTTTTGCCTGTTGAAATGTTGCCTATACCCGAATTTTACAGCGGAAATACCATTTTAAAAGCGTATGATACAGGCGCAATCGACTTGAATTAGGAGGAGAATATGCCCGAATCAATTGTAACTATACCCGAATTTATAACGGTGCATTTAGGCACACCGTCTTCCTTTGCACAAAATGTTACTATAAATTTTGCCGATTATATTAAAAATGTTGCTTCTTCGGAAATCTACCCAACCTGGCCCGAAAATGCGATTAGAGCGAATATTTATGCGCAAATTACTTTCGCTTTAAACCGAGTTTTTACTGAATTTTACCGAAGCAAAGGCTATGATTTTGATATAACAAATTCGACCGCTTTCGACCAATTTTTTGTACCAAACCGCAATATTTTTGACAGCGTTTCAGAGATAGTCAACGAAATTTTTAATACCTATATTCAGCGACAAGGCAAAATCGGTCCGATTTTTGCCGCTTATTGTAATGGTACAACGGTTACTTGCAAGGGTCTTTCGCAATGGGGCAGCGTAACGCTTGCAAATCAGGGCTTTTACCCTTATCGGATACTGACAAATTATTACGGAAATGACATTGATTTAGTCAGAAATGTTAAGGTGCGTCCTAATGTACCCTCTTATGACGGAACACCGTCAAGGCTTGGCGACAGCTCACCCGAAATAACCGCTATTCAATCTCGACTAAACACAGTTGCAAACAATTACCCCTCCATTCCAATGTTAGTTACAGACGGTATTTTCGGTCCAAGAACTGAAAATGCGGTAAAAGAATTTCAGCGGATTTTCGGGTTAGATGTTGACGGAATTGTCGGCAAAGAAACCTGGTACAAACTGATTAATATTACCAACGCAGTAAAAAGGCTGAACGAGCTTGACAGCGAGGGACTTACGATTGAGGAATATTCGCAACAGTTTTTCTTTTCACTTGTGCCAGGCGATACAGGCGAGTCGGTGGAGGTTTTGCAGTATTATCTTTCGATAATAGGCTCATACTATGATGAAATTCCGCAAACAAAAATTACAGGCACTTATGACAAGCAAACCTCAAATGCGGTTTACGCTTTTCAGCTCGCATTTTCGCTTGACCCTGACAGAATTGTTGATGAAAAAGATTGGAACGAAATTCAAAATGTTTATCTTGGAATTTTGCCTTATTTCAAAGATGCAACCGAGCAAAACAAGGTTTATGACGGAAGATTTCCTGGTTTTACTTTAAAAATGGATAGCGAGGGTTAGTTTTGAACGAGATTTATACAAAAAAGAAAATCGAACAGTTGCAAAAGTATTTGCGAGTAATTGCAAACGAAGATGAAAGAATACCAAAGGTTATGCCAGACGGTGTTTTTAACCAGCAAACGCACGATGCGGTTAAGGCTTTTCAGCAAATTTATAATTTACCAGAAACGGGCGAAGTTGACGAGCAAACCTGGAACGAAATTTACAACAAATATCAAGAAATTCACAACAAAACTCGCCCTGTAAACAAGGTGGATTTGTTCACAAATTCAAAGCCAAAATTAAAGCAAGAAGAGGAAAATGTTGCGATTTATTTTGTGCAAACGATGATAAAATATTTAGCGAATATTTTTTCAAATATTGATGAGCCTGAAATCAACGGAAAAATGGACGAAAAAACTGAAAAAGAAATCGAAAAGCTAAAAGAAATTTGTGGTTGCGAAAAAGATGACGACAACAAAAAGTTTTTAGAATTGCTTTCAAAGCTTTTTGAAACCGCAATGTGCTTTAAAAAAGAAAACAAATGAAAAAGAAGAAAACTTTTTTAATCAACACGGTAATTTTGACTGTTACTGCGCTGATTTTGCGTGCAATCGGGCTGTTTTTTCGTGTTTACCTTTCAAATATAATCGGCGCCGAGGGTATGGGGCTTTATCAACTGATTTTTTCGGTTTATATGCTCGCCTCAACCTTTGCTACAAACGGTGTTTCGACTGCGGTAACTCGCCTTTGCGCCGATGAAATGGTTATGGGTTGCAAAAAAAGCGTTTTTTCGGTGCTTAAAAAATCGGTTAAGCTTTCCGCTGTTTTGGGGTGCTTAATCAACATTTTAGTATTCGCTTTTTCTTCGCCGATTGCAACTATATTTATCGGTGATGCAAGGGCAATTCCAGCACTGAAAATTCTTTCGTTTTCGCTTGTGCCAATGGGTGTTTCGGCTTGTTTTAAGGGTTATTTTACCGCCAGAAGAAAAGCCTTGCAGCCTTCAATCGCTTCAATTTTTGAGCAAACAGTCAGAATGGCGGTAGTATTTTTTCTTTTAGCGCATTTTGCGAAAAGTGGGCTTGAAACCGCTTGCTTTGCGGTGCTTGCCGCTGACACAATCGCCGAAACTGCAAGTTGCGTATTTATAGCGATAAGCTTTAAATTTGACCGAAAAAATGTTGCTTCAAACGGAAGAAAAGCAGGTTTTTGCAAGCACATTTCAAAAGAAATAGTAAGAATTTCGCTACCAATTACTGCAGGAAAATACCTGACCTCGCTTTTATTAACAGTTGAAAATTTGATTGTGCCAAAGTCGCTTTCACGCTTTTCTGGCAGTAAGATGAGCGGACTTGAAACTTTCGGGCTGATAAAAGGAATGGCGTTGCCTATAATATTTTTCCCTGCTTCGTTTTTGCTTTCGGTTTCGGCTTTGCTAATTCCCGAAATTTCGTCGCTTGCGGTAACAAACGACTATGAAGCGATTAAAAAAGATGTCAACCGAGTGCTTAATATCACCATTTTAGGCTCGGTTTTGGCGGCTGGGTGCTTTTTCCTTTGTGCCGATAAAATCGGCAAAACGCTTTATGACAGCGAGCAATGCGGAGTGTTAATTTCAACGCTCTCACCCGTAATTCCGCTAATGTATATCGAGTCGGTAACAGTCGGCATTTTAAAGGGGCTTGACAAGCAAAAATCCACCTTTATTTACAGCGTTTTCGACTCGACTATCAGAATTATTGCGGTAATTACTGTTGTTCCTTTTTTCGGCATTGATGGTTTTTTAGCCGTTATGTATTTTTCAAACATTTTCACTTGCTCCTTAAATTTTATAAAACTGCTTCGTGTTACAAACATAAAATTCCAAACGCTGAACTGGTTTTTGAAACCGCTTTTGGCGGTGGCTTGTGCTGTTATTTTCACAAAACGAATTTGCGAAGTTGTTACCAACGATTTGGCATATATAATAATCAGTTGTACAATAATAACGCTTGTTTATTTGGTGGCGCTGATTATCACAAAAGCGATAAATTTTAAGTCTGCCACACAAATTATACCTATTAGAAATTAAAAAACCTCTCAAAAGAGAGGTTTTTTGCGTAAATTAAAGAAAAAATCAAATTATTTAGCGGTTTTTTGAAAATAATCCTTGACATTTAAAAGAATATATATTATAATATTCAAGCACGTTAAAAAGAATATCGAGGCGTAGCTCAGTTTGGTAGAGTGCTTGGTTTGGGACCAAGATGCCGCAGGTTCAAGTCCTGTCGCCTCGACCATAAAGAAACCTCTTTTGTCTACCAAGGCAAGAGAGGTTTTCTCATTGCTTAACACACTTGGTTGTGGTATAATTAACTTGAAAAATCGGGATTTATTGATGAATAAGGAGGCTCTTATGAGTTTAGGGCTGCGCCGAGGCACTGTGTTTGTTGAACCTCATAACACTGAGTGGGAGGTAAACGCTGCTGAAACCATTTCAAAACTGCATAGTATCCTTCAAGATGTTTTGGTCGATGCGCAGCATATCGGAAGTACCGCGATAAAAGAGATTTTCGCAAAACCTATCATTGATATTGTTGCCGGTGTATCTGATTTTGATGAACTCCTGTCCAAGAACAGTATTCTCGAAGAAAACGGTTTTATTTTTCGAGGTCAGGATCATCCTCGGCAATACCTGTACGTTTGTGGGGAAAACGATATAAGGACGCATCATATTCATGCCGTGCTCTATGATTCTGAAGAATGGAACAACTATGTGGACATGAGAGATTATCTTAACTGTCATAAAGAAGATGCGGAGGCTTATTCTAAACTGAAAGAATCGTTGGCAAAACAGTATTCGGATGACAGAGAAACCTATACTGCATTGAAAAGCGATTTGATAGGTGAGATACTCTCGAAAGCGCGCTGTTGGCGTAAAGATCAAAGAGCATGATAAATTCCGGCTTGTCGAGGCGGCCGCGTTACGTTTGTCTTTTCTTCCCTCAAAAATTGTACGTTTGTGCGCTCTTTCACATAAAGAAACAGTCGATTTATTCGGCTGTTTTTTTATGCTTGAAAAGAGGACTTGAAGCTTAAGAAGGTCTGAGCGTAAAAAACAATTCGGTGAATTGTTTTTAGCGAAAGAGCGCGCAGGCGGGTACTGTTGCATATGCAACGGTCGCCAAGCGAATAGTATGCGTAGCACCGCTACGCATACGCGTCCTGTCACCTCGACCATACGAAAAAACCACCCTAATGGGTGGTTTTTTTGTATGCCTGAAAAATGATTTAAAAAATAAAAGTGCTCGGAATAGTGCTTACTGTCCTTCAAATAGTAAAAACACTAACCGAACACCACCGGGATAAGTAAATCCCCAAACCGAAAGGGCGAGCGAAAGTTCGCCCAAGTAGGTTACTTATTCCATATTTATTATATCACAACATTCTAAAAAAGTGAATAGGTTTTTAGAAATGAAGATTTTTAAAATTATTTAGTTTTAACTTTTTTCAATTTTTTTAAAACTATTTGTTGATCGGTTGAATAGATAGCCCCTGTAATCAAACTTTTTATATTTTCCTTTGCAATTACCTAGAATTACTAACAATTCACCATCAAAAGATGAAAATGCTTTTGTTTTTTTAATACATATTGCAGCAAAACCAAGTTTAGTTATATCAGTTTCACGATTATCACTATCGTTGTATCCTATTACAACTCTCAAAGGACAATTGATATGAACCAATTTAATAATTTCATCATTCCAATCAGCCTGATTATTCTCATGTTCCACCGCTATTTTTAAATCCCAAAGATGCGGATTCATGCAAACATCTTCTGCCTCTTTTTCTGTTTCTGGTTTTCTTTGTTCCCACCCAGTTACATCTACACGAAAGTATTCAAAAGAAAAATTAATATTGTTGTTACGAATAATATCTGCAATTATTTCTCTGTTAATAAACTGAGTAAATCTTTTTGTGTCGCCTTTATATAATTCAATATAACTAACCCCGTTATATTGAAAACCTTCTTGCATAGATTCTTTAAAATCATTGTAAAATTTTTCAGCGTTAAGTTCATTATTTTTCATTCTTGTTTTCTCCATATTTTATCTTTAATTCAATAATAGCATTTCTTCCTAATAATTCCTCGTTAATGCGACGACTTTGCCTAAGATAACGGCGTCGTTGGTATAAATCGGGTCAAAATCGTCATTTTCAGGTTTAAAACAAAAGCCGTGGCCGAAACGGTAAAATCTTTTTACCGTTGTATCTTCGCCATCAATTAGTGCAACGACAATCTCGCCCTCCAAGGCTACCGGGGTGCGTTCACAAATCAAAATATCGCCCTCAAAAATGCCTGCATTAATCATACTTTCGCCGCGAACACGAAGCGCAAAATACTCCTTATCGCTTGCCATAGATTCAGGCGAAAAAGGCACATAGCACTCGATATTCTCAACCGCTGTGGTCGGCATACCCGCCTGAACACGACCTAAAACAGGGATTTGCAAAGCGCTTGTAACGCCTGCAATTTGAATTGAACGAGAGTTATTCGGATTACGAATAATCAGCCCCATTTCCTCCAATTTTTTCAAAATTGCGTGAACGCTCGAAGTTGAGCGAAGCCCTGTTTCCTCGCAAATTTCCCTAACCGTAGGGGGTAGTGAATCATTTATTCTTTTTTGCAAAAAATCAAACACTTTTTGTTGTGATTCGTTAAGCATAAAATGCCCCCTTTTTGCGCTTGTTTTTTTCAGTATAACACATTTCTTCAAAAAAAGCAAACATTTGTTTGCTTTTTGGGAAATTTTTGTTCGTGAGAGTTGCCACCCTTTAGTCGCCGTTCGGCGACAGTTCCCCTCAAGGGGCACCTCAAAAAGTTTGTGATTCTCTAAAAATATGAGAATAGACCTTGTAAGCCGTCCCCTTTGGGGAAGGTGTCATCGTTAGATGACGGAAGGGGGAAAAAGCCTCCCCTGTCAAGGGAAGGGGGACCGCTTTAGCGGTGGAAGGGTTGCAACACCTCATCCGAGTTTTGCTTCCCCTCGAGAAGAAGTCTTTTAATTGCCCTCATCCGTCAAGCGTACCGCTTGCCACCTTCCCCCAAGGGAAGGCTTTTTAGTTTGTGTAAATTTTAATGTTTGTTGTAGGGGACGGCATCCCTGACGTCCCGAAAGATTCTGCTAAAGCATCTAAAAAAGTCATTCCGAATGAAATGAGGAATCTTATTGATGAGATTCTTCACTTGCGTTCAGAATGACCTTGGGGGGTTGTGCAAAAACCACCCTTTAGTCGCCGTTCGGCGACAGTTCCCCTCAAGGGGCACCTC